>CAXUNV010000032.1:14503-15790 GCA_964252355.1 uncultured Chthoniobacterales bacterium
GCGTGGTCTTCATGGACCAAGGCCAGATCGTCGAAGATCGGCCCACCAGCGACTTCTTCAAGAGCCCGGCCACGGAGCGCGCCCAGCAGTTCCTCTCCAAAATCTTGGCGCATTAGGGACGGGGCAAGAGTTGGGAGTTCCTGGTCCCTGGTCTCTAATTGGCAGAGGGACGGAGGCGTCCACCGTGCCCGCGGTGGGGCGTTACCACCCAGACGGCAAAGCCAAGCGCCCAGCTGGATTGACGGCAGCTGACTGGTCTGAGCCGGCGTTGGATGGTCCTGGCACGCCACCAGGGTCGTTCCCCACCGGCTCAGACCAGCCTGCACGCGTCCAAGATGACGGTCGCTCCGACCGCAGGCTGGGTCTTCGCCCCACCGCAAGCATGGGTGTTTGCGCATCGCCAGCAGGATTGCCAATGGGGCGCTTGCTCAGGCGTTCCCGTCCAAGTAGTCCGTGCGGATGATTTCTTCTTTTGGCAGACCTCCCAAGTCCCGTTCTACGCGGTAGACCCTTGCCGCCGGCCGGGAACTCACGGCTAGGTGAAATCGACCGTCGACGAAGTGCGCGGCGGCACCATCGTCCGCCGCGAGGCCGCCGCAGATCTCTCCCGTGTGCATCAGTCGGAACAGATCGGGCCGCCGGCGGGCTTCCCCGTCGTAGTGTGGGCAGAAGCTGCCCGGAAGAAAACCGAGGCACGGAAGCGGCGCATTTCCGCCCGGCAACAACGAGTCGGTGAGGCCTTGTGCAAACCAGCAGATGGCCCCGGCGCTCACCCCGGCCAGCACCACGCCACCGTCGTACGCGTCGCGCAGGAGGGATCCCAACCCCCACTCGCGCCAAACCGCCAGCATGCTGCGCGTGCTCCCGCCCCCGACGTAGATCAGGTCCTGGCTGAGGACAAACGCCCGCAGGTCGGGTCGCGGCGGCTCAAAAAGGCTGAGGTGCGAAGGCCGGCAATCCCAACCGGAAAACGCCGTGTAAAAGCGGACAAGATAACTCTCCCGGTCGCCGCCTGCCGTGCCCTGAAAGAGGACCCGGGGTGAGGGCTTGCCCGTCTGCCGCAACACGTAAAGGTCCAGCCGTGGGTTGTCGGGCTCCATCGAAAAACCGCCGCCGCCCATGGCGATGATCTGACGTGATCTGGGCATCGTGAGCGATGACCGTAGTGGGGCGCCGGGTGCGTTGGCGAGCCTGGAAGGGCGCGGATCGGCGCCGTCCGCCCCGCACAAGCGCCTTGACGGGGCTCCGCAATTTTCTTAACCCAATGGCCGGCGCTTGGGTCGACTC
>CAXUNV010000032.1:15800-17714 GCA_964252355.1 uncultured Chthoniobacterales bacterium
TGCCACCCGCCTCCTCGGGGCAGGCTGGCTGCCCTCCGTTCCTCTCCCTATGGCTACTTCCGCGACAGGCGCATACCCGGTTTCCGCCGGCGAACTCCGGGCCCAACACCGCAAGGTCATCTTCGCGTCTTCCCTCGGCACCGTGTTCGAGTGGTACGACTTTTATTTATACGGGACGTTGGCCCTTTTCTTCGGCGGCTTGTTCTTCCCGCCCGGGAACGAGCTTGCCGCTAATCTGGCGAGCCTCGCCACGTTCGGCGCCGGGTTCGGTGTGCGGCCGTTCGGAGCGCTGGTCTTTGGCCGCATCGGCGACATCGTCGGCCGAAAAAACACCTTTCTCGTCACCATCATCGTCATGGGTTTGTCGACGGCGCTAATCGGCGTGTTGCCGACGTACGCGCAAATCGGGGTTTGGGCGCCAACGATTTTGGTGACCCTCCGTCTCGTGCAGGGTTTGGCTCTCGGCGGCGAGTACGGCGGGGCGGCGACCTACGTCGCCGAGCACGCGCCCGACACGAAGCGCGGCCTGTTCACCAGCTGGATCCAGACCACCGCCACGCTCGGGTTTTTCCTTTCCCTAGCCGTCATCCTCCTCTGCCGGACAAACCTTTCCGAGGCGGATTTCAAGGCGTGGGGTTGGCGCATCCCGTTCCTGGTTTCCGTGATCCTCTTGGCGATCTCGGTCTACATCCGGTTAAAGCTGCAGGAGTCGCCGGTATTTGCCGAGATGAAGGCCCAAGGACGCGCGACGCGCACCCCCCTGCGCGACAGCTTCCTGCGGCAACCCAATGCCCGTTACGTCTGGTTGGCGCTGTTTGGCGCGACCGCCGGGCAGGGCGTCGTCTGGTACACCGGCCAGTTTCACGCGTTGTACTACCTGCAAAACGTCTTGAAGGTCGACTTTCGAACCGCCTACACCTTCATCGCCGCAGCACTGCTGATCGGCACGCCGTTCTTCATCTTCTTTGGCTGGCTCTCCGACCGCATCGGCCGCAAGACCCTGATCCTCACCGCGTGCCTGTTGGCGGCGCTCACCTACATCCCGTTGTTCAAAGCGTTGGCTCATTTTGCGAACCCGGACTTGGAAGCGGCGCAACGGGCAACCCCGGTGGCGCTCTACACCGATGAGTTCGCCAGCGGCCACCGGGCGAGTGCGACCCTCGCGGACGCCTTCGGACAATACAAGCCCGTCCCGGACAAGCTGCCCAGCTACAAAGCCCGGCAGTTCCTGACCAAACGCGGCGTGCCGTTCGAGGTGCAGCCGCCCAAACCCGGCGCGCCGCTGACCCTTGCCGTCGGCTCCAAGGAGATCACCGGTTTCGACGACAAAGCTTACGAAGCCGCCGTCGCCGCGGCCAATTACCCGAAGGCGGCTGACCCGGCCCGCAGCAACGGACCTGGCGTTTTGGCCGTCCTTACCGTCTTGATCTTGTACGTCACGATGGTCTACGGGCCGATCGCGGCTTTCTTGGTGGAGCTCTTCCCAACCCAGATTCGGTACACGTCGATGTCGTTCCCTTACCACATCGGCAACGGCTGGTTCGGCGGCTTTCTGCCGCTCATCATCGCCGCCGTCACGGCCGTGACGGGCAACGCCTACGCCGGGCTATGGTACCCGATCACCGTCGCCCTCGTTACCTTCGTGGTCGGCCTCCTGTTTGTTCGCGAAAACCGCGACCATGATCTGAGCACCCGGACCTAAGGGCAGCGTGGTCCCGGGCCGGCGGTGGCTGGCTGCCCGGGCTTTTCGGGTTGCGCGCGCCCGAGCCCCTCGTTAAGGATGCCGCTCGGTTCGACGCCCCGTGCGGGTGCCGCGCCGCCCGGCCCAATGCCGCCCGCCGCCTCATCCACCGCTCCCCCCGTCGCCGCGCGGGCCCTGGCGCGCCCCAGACCGCTTCGTGTCCAGACGAGCTT
>CAXUNV010000033.1:0-17572 GCA_964252355.1 uncultured Chthoniobacterales bacterium
GTCGGTCGAGGACAAAAACACCCTCATCCTGCGCCGCGTCCACCCCGCCAAGGCGCGCCCGCTCAAACACTGACGCCCTTAAGTTGACGCCCATGCGCGGCCGCCGGACCGCCAAGCCAGGGCCAGGGTGCATGCCGCGTCGCTCGTTACGGGCGGGACGCCCGCGCTCCCCTGGACCGCGCGCCGTCTCGCAGAACGCCTCTCGCCCCACCTTCCGGTTTCCGGCTTACGGCTTCCGTTTTCGATTTGCCTTCGCGATCTGCGATTCTCACCGCGCGTCACGCAGCCCGCGCGAGCAGGTAGCAGCGGCGACTCGGGTATTCCACCCCCTCGTAAGGTTCGCGCTCGACCTGCTCGAGGACGGGGAGCCGGGCTTGCCGAAGCGCTTCGACGACTTTGGCGGGAACGTGAAGATGGAAGTCCAAGGAAACCGGTGCGCCGAAAAGATCGTCGACGTGCACCACTTGGTCTCCCACGTGAAAAGCGACGAGCGCCAGCCCGCCCGGCATCAAGACCCGTCGCACCCGCTCAAAAACGGCGCCAAGTTCACTCGGATCAAAGTGCACGATCGCATAGAACGCCACGACCCCGGCGAGGCTGGCGTCCGGAAAGTGCGGATGCCTCATGTCGCCCACGGAGAAATCGAGGCCGGGGTGGAATTGCGCGGCCACTTCCACCATGGCGGGCGAGAGGTCCATGCCGACGATCGTCACCCCTTGCTCGTGCAGGTGATTCGCCACCTGCCCGGGTCCGCAGCCAAAATCCGCCACCAGTCCGCGGCCGCGGGTCGCTTCGGCAAAACGGTTTAGCAGGTGCTGGTCGAGCGGCTTGTGCACAAGCTCCGCGGCGAGGTGGTCGGCGTAGGCCCGGGCCGCAGAATCGTAGCTATCGCGGACGTCCATGGGTGCGGGTGGTCCGGTTCACGGTTCCGTCGCTTCCAAAACTTCAAGCTGGCCGGGGTCGCCGAGAGACCAGCACCGCCAGCGTTCCGCGAGAGAGTTCATCCAGTCCAAACGGGCGGAAAGGACCTGGCGCTCAAGGGTGAGAAGCGACAACACCTGCCGGAGTTGCCCGCGAACGCCCTCCCGAAGTGCCTCCCGGTGATCGGGGCCGCACCGGGAAAAACGCCACGCCGGCCCCGACGCGAGTCGCGCAAGTTCCACTCGCAACAACCCTTGCCGATGCCGGGCTTCCTTCACCAGGGCCAACCGTTCCGAGAGGCAGAGCCCTTTGGTCCCGACCCGGTCGCACCGCGCCAGGACCAGTTCCAACGCCGCGACGTCGCCTTCCGCGTAGGCCGCCTGCGCCCGGTGCCAAAGTTTTTCCTCCGACGCAGACCACGACCCGGCAACGTCGGGGTGCAGCCGTCGCACGATGCGGCGGTACAACGCCTTTACCCGGGTGCGTTCCTGCCCCGTTTCGTCCGCCCCCGCCGGCGCGCCCTCCTCTTCACCCGGTTCCCCGTCGCCGCCTCCCGCCACTGCCGCATCGTCTTCGCGCCCGTCGCGCCAAGCCCAGTCCGGTTCGTCCAGGTCCGCGCGGCAGGAATCGGGCGCACCCTCGCCGGAGGCGGGCGAGAATTCGTCGCCCACGACGGTCCACCGTTTCCGACCGTCTGACGCGCTTTCCGAAAAATTCAAACGCTCCCAGAGATGACGGATGCGGGTTGGCAACGCCTTTTCGTCACGTTCCGCAGCATTGATCCAGAAGAAGGCCTCGCCTTCAGAGCAGCCGGTGAGTTCGCGCCAAGCGTGCACCTGCGCCAGTCGCTGCTGCAGGCGGCGCAGTTCTTCCTCCAGCTCGCTTTTCGTCAGCAAAAGGTCGGCGCAGGCCACGCCGTGCCAACGACGGAACTCCGGTGCATCGACCGCCTCGTGTTCCTGCAACCGGCGTTCGAGAGCGTCGATGTCTGCCCGCAAGGCGCCCAACGCCTCTTCGGCCTGCTGCAGCAGCGCCGCCGTGTCCAGAATCGTCAACGCCCGGTCCATGTCTGATCCAAGACTCGTCCCCGCCGAGGGAGGTCTTCCACCCCAAACCGTGCGGCGTTCGTCTCCCGCGGTCGCTCAGAAGATCTGCACGGTCATGCCGTCGGTCACCTCGGCGATGACGCGCGCCGCATCCCAGTTGGCCAGCCGGATGCACCCATGACTGCCCGACCGGCCGATGGTGTTGGGGCTGTTGGTGCCGTGGATGCCAATACCGCGTTTGTTCAAGCCGATCCAAACCACGCCGACGGGGTTACGGGGTCCCGGCGGGATGTTGAAATAGTTTTCACTCCGTTGACCGTGCTGGAGCATCGCCTCATCCCAACGGAACCAGGGCAGCGTGGAGATGCCCACGATCTTCCACGTCCCGATCGGCGCCGGTAGCTTCTTAGAACCGGGCGTGATCGGGAACGAGCAGATGAGCTTATCGCCGTCGAAAACGTCCAGCATGCGGTAACGGGTGTCGACCTTGACCAAGCGTTTCGCCAAGTCCGGGCGGACGGGCAGGTTGCCCACCTCGCGAAGGGTTTCGATCTGAAACGGCGGCACGTTGGGTACCCGCACGGTGTCGCCCGCCTTGGCCTTCTCCAGATCCATTCCGTGATTGAGCTTGGTGATAAAATCGCCGTCCGAATGGTACCGTTCTCCCAAAAATTCGGCGACCGACCGGTACGACATCACCTTGGCGTGGGCCTGCTCTGACGGCTTGTAAGGCAAGCTTGGGTTAATGCGTCCCAGGTCCTCGGCCGTCAGGGTGTAGTTCGTGTAGATGGGAAAGATCTTTTCCAACTCTGCCTGCATGGTGGGATCAATCTGACCAGTCGGGGTCTGGCCGTTGGCGATCTGGTACCGGATCAGCGCCTTGGCGGTGAACTCACCCCAGCCCCCGTCGATCTTGCCTGGCCCAAAGTTGCGCTGGTCCAAAAAGATCTGGAGCCGGGTGATGACCTCTTGCGCGGAGGCCGGCATCGCCCGGGGCGGCCCCGCGGGTTGGCCGATGGACGCAGCGGGGCTGCCGGCTGGCGCCGGCGGGGGTGGCGCCATCGGCTGGGCAGGAAAGCGCAGGTCGGGCGTGGCCGTCGCGCCCGCCGCGGGTGTGCTCGGCTCGGCCGCGGGCGGATCAGCGATGAATGGCGTGGGGGTGGGCGTGACGGCCGCGGCCGGCGTGGGCGCGCCTGGGATCGGCGCGTCAGCGCCCCTCAACGGCGATGCGGAAAGGGCGGAGAGGGCAAAAAGCGCGGCACACAACGACGGGCGAAGGGGCATAGAGGAGTTGGAGGCACAAAAGGCGCGGGAGTATAACATGGGCGTCTCCGTTGCCAAGAACGGCGCGCCATGGCGGCGGTGAAGGCTGGCGCGAGGAAAAGTTCGTCGTCGCCCCACCCCTCTCCGTCCGACGGACGGCAGGCATGGCGAGACGTTTCTTTCCCGAACGCATTGGGCAGTTTACCCGCCGGGCCTTTGACCGATTAGAGGGGGCACCATCGCCGTGGCTCAGCCTGCAAAAGCGCCGTTTCGACCGGTCTTCACTTGGTCAGCCCCTCTCGAGCGGCTGCTGCTTGGCCGGCGCGGGGCCGTGTTGGCGTTGGTGACGGCCGGGATCTTGGCCGTGGGGTTCGGCATCCAGGTACGCTTGGCGGCAACCATTGGGTTGGATCGCGAGGACCTCTTGAATGCCGATCCATGGTACGAGTGGCAGGGCTATCTGTACCTCGTGGCAGAGTTGGGCGTGCTCGCGGTGAACGCGGGCGTGGCCTTGGCCGTGGCGCGGCGGTTCCGCTGGCCGGCGATTTTGGGATTGCTCTGGGCTTGTGCCACCACCCTGGCCTACTTTGCCTACGACGCCTCGACCCTACCGCTGTTCTCCCCGTGGTTCGGCGCGCAAAGCCGTGCCTTCGCGTCTGGAACCGTCGTCGACTCGCTTTTCGAATGGGCGTTAGTCATGCCTTACCTCGCTTGCGAGATGATCGGCGACGTCATCCTGGCCATCCCGTGCTGGCGCTACGGCGACGGTGCCCGTCCGTTGGCGTGGGTGTACGGTTTCGCTGCCGCCGCCTTCGCCGCCGACCTGCTCTCGACCATCGACGTCCTGCCCGCTAATCCGTTGATCACCGACTTCGCGATCCCCATCGCCCAGCTAGCCCGTTGTCTGGTGGCAGCCCGTTGGCTCGGCTCCTTGGCCGTTCCTCGCGTCCTTACCCGGCAGAATCACGAGCCCCGCCGCAGGCACTAACGGCAGGTCCAAGCGAGGTACCAACCCCTCGCGCCGGCGTCGGGCACTTAACCCGAGCCCCGACTTTCCGAATAAGGGGGGGAGGACATTCGTCCATCCTATCAAGCTGTGAAACCTTTATTAACCCTCGTCCTTACTGGGTTGGCGGCCGCGGCGGCCCTCACGCCGTCATCGGCCAACGCCCAAAGCATCGTCGTCGAGACGCCGACGGTGACCGTCCACCGGCGCCATGATTATCACCGCTCGTACTACGAAGAGCGCGAACGCGAGCGCGAGTACCGGCATCACCGTTACCACCGCTACTACCGCCACCACCATCACGACGAAGATCACTACTGAGTCGAAGGGCTGGCGCGACCACCTTGGGATGACGGGGAGTAGGGGCGAGGGTTGAACTTCATCAACCCTCGGCTACCCCCGCATTCAGGTCGAGACTTCAGGTGCCGATTGTGGGAGGCGGGGTGTCCGGCACGGCCAGCTCCTCAGACCCTGCGGCCATCTCCCTTTAGTAGCGGTGACCCGAGCCGGGTTGCCGCGTGGAGATTGCCCTCCTTGGAGCGAAGCGGCGGCTGGTAAGCGCCGCGCACCGCGGTGGCGCGCCGTGCCGAGTTCGCCCTCGGGGAAGCCCTGGTGACCATGCTGGGCCGAGCCGGCGACGACCTGTTCCTCACCGCGGTTAGCTGGGGGCTGCGGACCCGCCTCTTGGCCGCAGCCTTCGCGTGCAGCGCTGCCGCACTCGCCCTCGTCGACTTTGTGCCCCTGCCGGCTCCGATGGTCCGAACCGGAGTCCCAATCGTTTACATCGGGCGCTGCCTGCTAGCCATGCGCCGGTTCCGGGCGTCCCTCGCCGGGGTCACCCGTTTTGAGACTTGATCCGCTTGGCGCTCCGGACCCTCGGCCAAATGCGGGTTGTCCTTTGCCCGCGTTGTGGCAGCGTTTCTGCCCGGGCCATGCCCGGTCGCACCCGTAGCTCAATCGGATAGAGCATCTGACTTCGGATCAGAAGGTTGGGAGTTCGAGCCTCTCCGGGTGCAAGTATCTCTTGTTCAATGACTTATGAATTACGCGAGACGTTCCAAATCGAGCGATCTCGGGTTTTAGTCACGCCAGAGTCACGCTATTTCCGCAGCAGGAACGCGAGCACCGTCACGCTCAGGGCCGCGGTGCCGAGCACGGTGCCGATCGTCCAGCTTTTGAGGTCGGAGATCGCCCCGTGCACGTCCGCAAAACCCTTCCGGGTCTCCGCGCGCAACGCTTCAACCTTGGCATCGACGTACAGCCGGGTCACGGAAGGATCCCCCTCATGCGCCTTGAGCAGGTTTTGGGCGATGGACTTGGCGACCTCGTCCTCGGCCCCGTGGGCACGGAGGTCGTCGGCGATGGCGATGGTGTCGATGGCCATAAGGTGCGGCAGCATGAGGCTAGCCCGGATCCCGCCGGAGCGCCAGACCGCACCTCCGAGCCTGGGGCGGCTTGTCCTGCCCTAAGGAGCTAGATCCCGATCGCGAGAAAGATGAAGCCGAATGCCCCAGCGGCCACAAGGAGGGCGCTGGCAAAACGAAACAAGGTCATGGTTTTCGCCTTCACGTTGAGACGGTTCACGGCGGGAAGCCGCGAGGCGGGCGGTCTACAACGTTTGGCCATACCTCACCTTTGGACTTCCAGGGATTGAGGTAATTTGAGGGCGGTGTGAGAAAGCCTGCACCGTCCGTTATGAGATCACCGTCGAGAATAGGACCACGCCGGTGATCCTGTCCCGCAAACACCGTAACAGACGCCTCGCTGGGGTCGAAATTGGAGACGAGGCACACACCCACACCCCGGCTCTCGCGGAACCACAGACACGATTTGTCCAGGTCGTCGCCCACCGTGGCGCAAGCAAGCTGAAGCACGAAAACACGCCCGAAGCGTTCCGGCTCGCGGTTGACCTCGGCGCCGATTACGCCGAACTGGACGTCCGCAGGACGGGCGACGGCGTCCTCGTCGTGCACCACGACCCGGACGTGAACGGTGCGCCGATCGCGCGCAACACCCTGGAGAGCTTGAGGTTTTGCGCCCAGAACGCCGGTTATCCCCTGGCCACCCTCGCGGAGGTTCTGGAGCTGTGCCGGGGAAGAATTAAGCTGGACGTCGAACTCAAGGAAGGAGGCTACGAAGCGGAAGTTCTGGAGCTGGTACGAAGCGCCTTCGCAGACCACGACTTTGTGGTCACCTCGTTTTGCGACCGCTCGTTGCAGAACATCAAACGTGACTTTAAAGGCGTGCGGTGCGGGTTGCTGCTCGGCCGTGCCAACCCCCCAAAAACGCCTTCTCACGCGGTGCCGCGAGCTCTTCCCGGTTCGTCGCGCGCTCGATGCAGGCGCGGATTTTGTCGCGCCCCACTACGACCTGCTGCGCTTCGGGTTTTCGCAGCGCCTGCGCGCCCACGGTCTCCCGTTGTGGGTTTGGACGGTGGACGATCTGGGCTTGATGGAGCCGCTGCTCCGTGACTCCGGCGTTGAGGCCATCATCACGAACGCGCCCGACAAGGCGCTAAATGCGCGCAAGCGGTTGGCGGGGTAGGACGGGCCGTGGCGATGGCCCGCTGCATGGTGCGACGCCAACCTGTCGCGCTGGCACTGCCGAGAAGGACGGTGATTCGTTTTGAACGCTGCGGCGTCACCCACGCCCGCTCTGGCAGCCTGCCGAGGCGAGAAATCCGGAGGTGTGACCGCGCGCGTACAAGTGTTCTGATGAACACATCTTCGACCGAACTTGAGGAACGGCTGACACGGTCCGAGGAGGGCCGCCGGACGGCGTGGCAGGTGCTGCAAAACCTCCGCGCGGTGCTGGAGGTCGTGGCGGATGAACCATACCCCAAGGAGCGCAGCTTCCGCGCCGAGGGCAGGCATCTGGTGATGGCGCTTTGGCGCGCCCTGTCCAGCGCCCGGCGGCGGATCCACGACCTCGAAGTGGCGGCGCGGCTGATGGACGAGCGGCTGCGACGCGCCGGGATCATCGACCACGGGGTTGCCACCTTCCACGCGCTCCAGCCCTACCGACCCGCGGGGCTCTCGCCGGAAGAACTCCAGGCGCGCTTGGACCAACTGCGCGAGTTGGGCGTGGTGCAGGCTGACGGCGGCGACCGGAGCCTCGCGTCGTCTGGCCCGTCGCCGGCAGACGGGCGCGCCGGGAGTGTGTGAGCGCACCTTTGCACCCAAGATCGTCATCACCGCACCGGCGCCGACCCTGCTCATTGCTTGCGTCTCACCCGCCGTGCAACGGCCGCCCAGGATCCCTGTGCGCGCCTGCTCCGGCCAGACCGGACCTGGGGCTGCGGGGATTTCCGCCACGCTAACCCGTCGCGCATCGCCAAGTGCGCCAGGCCGCTCTGCAGTTCCAAGAAGCCGCAGATGCCGGCCGTTGGTGTCGCCAGTGGGAAACCGACGCCGGGCGATGACCGCGCGCATGCCCACCACCTGCCACCTCCGCTCGCCACCTTCCATCCGTTCATGACGCGCTCTGGGGTCGTCAGGGCGTCGAAGACATGCCATGCTCGGGGCACAAGGACGTGGACCGGAAGGGGCCGCAGGGGTTAGCGATGAAGTCGCACCCCTCCAACGACCACGCCGCAAGAGAACGCTTTATGATGACGCAAGATCCAAAAGGCGAGCCGCTGGCACGAAACAAGCACCTGCTGCGCTGGGTCGAAAAGATGGCGGACCTCTGTCAACCCGACGCCATCCATTGGGTCGACGGTTCGCAGGAGGAGTACGACGCGCTCTGCGCGCAGATGGTCGACGCGGGGACTTTCATCAAACTGAACCAGGACCTCTGGCCCGGGTGCTTCCTGGCCCGCTCCCACGCGAGTGACGTGGCGCGCGTGGAAGATCGCACCTTCATCTGCTCGCTCTCCCGGGAAGCTGCCGGGCCGACCAACAATTGGGAAGATCCGTTTGAGATGCGCAAGAAGCTCAAGCGCCTCTTCAAAGGCTGCATGCAAGGCCGCACGATGTACGTCCTGGCTTTCAGCATGGGCCCGATCGGTTCGCCCATGTCGCAGATCGGCGTCCAGCTGACCGACTCGCCCTACGCGGTGGTCAACATGCGGATCATGGCCCGCATCGGCAAAAAAGTCTTTGAACTGATCGACCAGGATTTCAAGCGCGTGGTGCCTTGCGTCCACTCGGTCGGCGCGCCGCTCAAGCCGGGCCAGCGGGACGTGCCCTGGCCCTGCAACCCGGAGAAGTACATCGTCCATTTTCCCGAGACGCGCGAGATCTGGAGCTTCGGCTCGGGGTACGGCGGCAACGCCCTGTTGGGCAAGAAATGTTTCGCCCTGCGCATCGCTTCCGCCATGGCCCGTGACGAGGGCTGGATGGCTGAGCACATGCTGATCTTAGGGGTCGAGAACCCGCAGGGGAAGAAGGTCTACGTGGCCGCGGCGTTCCCCAGCGCGTGCGGTAAGACGAATTTCGCGATGCTCGTCCCGCCGCGCTACTTCCAGGAACAAGGATGGAAGGTTTGGACGGTCGGGGATGACATCGCGTGGATCAAACCTGACAAAAAAGGACGACTGCGTGCCATCAATCCCGAGGCCGGCTTTTTCGGCGTTGCCCCGGGCACCAGCCACGCCACCAACCCGAACGCGATGGCTGCCCTGGCCACCAACACGATCTTCACCAACGTGGCGCTGACGCCCGAAGGCGGCGTTTGGTGGGAAGGGATGACCGAGGCGCCGCCGTCGCAGGCCGTTGATTGGCAGGGCAAAGAGTGGACGCCCGAACTGGCCAAAAAGACCGGCGCCAAGGCCGCGCACCCGAACGCCCGTTTCACCGCGCCCGCCCGGCAGTGCCCGACCATGGATCCCAACTGGGAAAACCCCGACGGCGTACCCGTCCACGCGTTCATCTTCGGCGGCCGCCGAGCGACGACGATGCCGCTGGTCTACCAGGCGTTCAATTGGTCGAGCGGCGTCTACATCGGCGCGACCATGGGATCAGAAATGACGGCGGCGGCCGCCGGGACCATCGGCCAAGTGCGGCGCGACCCGATGGCGATGCTGCCGTTCTGCGGCTACCACATGGGCGATTATTTCCGCCACTGGATCAACATGCAGCGTCGCCTCACCGAGACGCCGCGCATCTTTCACGTGAACTGGTTCCGCAAGGACGCGGACGGCAAATTCATCTGGCCGGGTTACTCCGAAAACATGCGTGTGCTGCAGTGGGTTTTTCACCGCGTGCGGGCCGGCGGCAGGGCGAGCGAGACGCCCATCGGTTGGGTGCCCCGCTACAAGGACCTCGACTGGACGGGGCTGGCGTTTCCGCAGGAAAAGTTCGAGCATTTGCAAGCGTTCGACCGCAAGGCGTGGCGCAGCGAGATCCTCGGTCAAGAGGAGCTTTTCTTGGACCTCCACGACGCCCTGCCCAAGGAGATGCTGTACGAGCGCGAACTGCTGATCTGCCGCATGGGATAGGCCGGCGCAGCGCGGTGGCCGGTGGCCGGTTGCTGGGGCCGTTGGGTGTTTCTGGTCTCTGGTCCCTCGTCTCTGGTTGGGAGGTGGCCCGATGCGGCGCAGGCTTCTTTTCTGGCCTCTGTCATGTGCGATTTGTGATGCGCGCAGCGCCCGAGCACCGGCCCTCCCAGGTTTTGGGGCGGCTCCGCCGCGAAAGGGGAGCGCCGGCGTCCCGCCGGTCACGGTCGAGGCTCCACCCGGATTAAGCCGGAGCTAAGGTGTGGGCCGCTTTCCCTGTTACGGACGGGGCCCGCCCGCAACGCGGCGCGGCGGCTTCGGGGGTGCACCCCCTTCGCTGAGGCGCAGCCGTAGCGCTGGGGGCGGGCGTCCGCGTTACCTGCTTCCCTCGGCCGGGATCATCTTGGGCCGTTCTGCGGCCACAAGCTCTTGGAATGCCTGCACCCCTTCAGCAACACCCAGGCTTTTACCATCTCCGAATTACGGCTCGACGGCCCCTCGGATTCGAAGTTTGTCCTCGTCCACAACGACGAGCTTCCCGTTAAGGTCCACCGTGCTCAGCCTGGGCAGCCATTTGGTGAGCAGCGCTCGGACATTGGTTTCTGTGGGGGGGGGGCGTGGCCGAAGCCAAATCACTCCCGGCGTACCGCGAGGTGAAAACCGGATGAGGTTGCCGAAATCTGCGTCCCACGTGACCAGGATCTGACTGTGGTCCACGGCATATGGTTGCACCTCGCGATCCGGTTTGCCAGACTCACTTGCTATGTCACGGGTGGTTCAAGTCCAACGGTCACCCTGGAGTTTTATACGATCTACGACCGCCCTACGCGAACGTCAGCTTAAGTGAAATCACCTGGAAAGGGGTAAAAGAGAGGCAAAGGCTGGTTTCCTGGTCGACCGGAATTTCGCCAGTCTCCTCTTCAAGGATGTTCACCAAACGGGCGGAGCGCAGGGGCAGCGCAGTTCGCAACGCTGTCTCCCCGCGGTTCCCGTAGGGCTCGTAGAGCCGGACGATCACATCGTCGGAATCTTCGGCTTTTTTCAAGGCAGCCAAAACCAGCGTTGGATGGGCGAGGGCGACGAGCGGAGCGCCTGAGTCCGTCCAGCCGGCATTCGTCAACACCGTCAACGGTGCCTGGAGTTCTTGCGCAGCGGCCAACGTCCCGCCCGTTCGCCAATCCCCCGGGTGAGGATACAATGCATAAGTGAAGCGGTGGTCGCCTTCGTCGGCGTACGGGTCGGGGTAGATCGGTGATCGAAGCAGACTGACGCCGAGCACGTTCCCGCGCGCGTTGTAGCCGTATTTGCTGTCGCTCAACAAACTGACGCCATAGTTCGGCTCGCTGAGATCCACCCAGCGGTGGGCGGGCACCTCGAATTTGGCTTGGTCCCAAGAGGTGTTTTGATGGGTGGGACGCGCGACGGCCCCGAAAGCCGTTTCTGCCCACATTTCGTGGGTACGGACGTTCAGCGGAAAGAGCGCCCGGAGAAAACCCCGTCGCCCGCGCCAGCGGACGTCCGTCACAAAGTCCAGCCGGCGGGAACCCCGGTGGAGTTGGTAAAGCTGGACGATCTCGCTATCACCAACGCCACGTCCAACGCGGACCGTCGCACGCAGGGGCCCTGCTTCCACCAACTCGGGGGCCGCCCCCGCGTGGAGCTCGACGCCCTCGTCCAGATATGACTCGTCGACGTCCCACGCGTCAAACCGCCTGGGGACATCCGTGTAGATCCAGAGCTGGTTGCCTACCCCGGCGAGGATTTCACGGCCGAACTCTTTGTCGTAAACCGAGGCGAGACCTCCGCCCTCCGCGATCTCGATGCGGAGGTACTCGTTTTCGAGCCGGCGAGGCGTCGCTTGGAGGGTCGTGGTGACGGGTGCTGGTTCGCCAAGCTGGAACCGGATGGAGAGCGGGCTCAGGCCGTCGATCGTGGTGCCTCCGTCGATGAGGAGGCCGGCCGCTGTCGTCTGCGTAGCAAGGGAGCGACCGTCCGCGGTTTGCAACCGGAGCCGGCCCTCCGCGACGTCCGGGATCTCGGCACGCACCGTGCGCGGGGCCAAGCCAAGGTTCCAAAGCACCACCCCCGCAGCGGGAAAACGGTCTCCTGGCGCCCCGGCGAGGGAGTGCCGGCGTAGCGTCTGCGCCGCTTCCAGGGCGGTGCGGAGCTGTTCCCGGGCCGTGGCGTTCACCGAGTGGATGCCGGAACCGGGCAGGATGTCGTGGAACTCATTCAGCAGGAGCGTTTCCCAAATGCGGTGGAGTTTTTCCTGCGGGTAAGGCTGCTTGGCCAAGACGAAGGCCAGCGTTGCTGCCGTTTCAGCCTCGACCATGCCGTTCTCCAACCGTCGGTGGAGCGCTTTGACCGCCGCTTGCGAGGTGTAGGTGCCACGGTGGTACTCGAGGTACTGTTCCCCCACCCAAACGGGCAGGTCACGGGTCCTAATCTCCCCGTAGAAGTCGCTGACGGTTCCCGTCTTGAGACGGGGCATGGCTGGAAAGTTTGCCAGCCTTTTTGCCCGCTCGAGCATCTCGCCCGTCGGGCCGCCGCCACCGTCGCCGTGGCCTACCGCGAGCAGGGTCGTGTGGTGAAAACGTTTCCCGCGAAAGTTGCGCCAAGTCGACCCGACGTCAGGCGCGTCAACGTCGGCGTTGTAGCCTCGTGGCGGGTTTTGGAAACTGTGGGCCAAGACCCGGCTGCCATCGATGCCTTCCCAGTGGTAAAGGTCGTACGGGAACGGGTTGACTTCGTTCCACGTGAGTTTCTGCGTGAAGAAGAAACGGAGCCCGCCGGACAAAAGCAGTTGGGGCAAGTTTCCGGTGAAACCGAACGAGTCCGGCAGCCACGCCACCGTAGGTCGCCGTCCGAATCGACCCTGGAAGTAACGTTGTCCCGTGAGGATCTGGCGCACCCACGATTCACCGGCCAAGAGGTTGCCATCCGGTTCGACCCACATCCCGCCGATGATTTCCCAACGCCCCTCGCCGACCCGTTGGCGGATCCGTTCGAACAAGGCGGGATCGTCCTGTTCGACCCAGGCATAGACCTGAGCGCTCGACTGGTTGAAGTGAAGGTCCGGATACCTCTCCATCAACGAGAGGACCGTGCAGAAGGTGCGGCGGATTTTCCGGTGCGTCTCCTCCAAGGGCCAAAGCCAAGCCAAGTCGATGTGGGCATGGCCCGTCAGCCAGACGCGGCCCTCCGGCGGGTGAGACGCGGCGATAGAGGCAAGCTCCGCCGCAAATTGTTGGCGGACGTTTTCCAACGCCGCGCGCACCTCTTCCGACAACTGGGCCGGGGCTGCCCCAAACTTCCATTCTTCCCAAATCGCCGCCAAGCTTTCCGTGTCTTGGATGTTTCCCGGCGAATGGTTAGACGTCGCACCGGCGAGCCTAGCCAAGTAGGCGTCTGACGGCGCGCGCGGCAGGCGAAGGCTGGCCAACGCCTTCTGGATGACGTTCCCGATGCGTTCGGCGACTTCCGCGCGACCGCACCCCTTTAGGTGGACGGCGGCGGCCAAAGCGGCCGAGAGGTCGTCGTGCAGCCGGCGCACCCCAAAATCTGGCACCAGCAGACGCGCCTCGCGCAGGTACGGCTCGGGGTTGGGTGCGCCGAAGAGATCGTGCGCCACGGCCTCGACTTCGACGACCAACGTTGTGGAGGCAACCGCGTCGGCAACGAGGGGGTGCTCTTCGTGGAAACGGTTCAGGCCGCCGACCGGCCGACCGTTGACGGCCAAGAGGCCTTCACCACCGACGTCAAAACGGCCGTGGACCGGGCACCCCGCCCAGCCTTCGGGAAGAGTCCCTTCGAACCGCAGGAAGACCGGACGATCTTTTCTGGGCCAACGGTCACCAAGTCGCACGGTCTGCCAATCTGGAACTTCCCTGGATCGAAACCGAATTTCGGAAATGGCCAAGGACTCCCGGTCACGCCACGCTTCCAATTCCCCCAAGCGGACCGCCAGCCGCATCAAGTCTCTGTCGGTTCCATCCCGCGTGATCTCCATGGACCAGAGCTTAGGCCAAACCACGTTCGGGAAAAGGTGCGGGCCTACGGTGCGGAGGAAAAGGAGCTGAACCCTCGTCGTCTCCCTTCCGGGGGCGCCCACACCCAAACTGGTTTTGGCTGCCGTGTGGAAGAACGGTTTTGGGGGTGGATCGACCCGTGCCTTGCATCCCACCTCCGAAAGGCGTGTCAACGAAGTGGGTCACCCGCCCGGCGCCTCTGCGCGATGACGCGGCGACCACGATCACGGAAGGGAAATGCCTGGGCAAAGGTCTTCCCAAACCCCTGCGGGACCGGTATCGAGACGGCATGGATGGTGAACTCTTCATTCCCGTGCTGCTCGGCACCCCTCGCCAAGGCCGGCAGAGCGAACACGTCGCCCAGTTTGTCCACAGCCACATCGCGAAACGTCCCGAGGTGACGACGAGCTTGATCGACGTGCGTCAACTCCCCTTCCCGACCGATGACGCGGGCGAGTCGATCAAAGACCCGGCGTTTTCGGCAGCCATGGGGCGGGCAGACGCTTTGGTGATCGTGGCACCCGAATACAACCACGGCTACCCGGGCATCCTTAAGCACGTGCTCGACACCAACTTGAAGGAGTACATCCACAAGGCGGTCGGCATTTGTGGCGTGTCCGCCGGACCGTTCGGGGGCGCCCGCATGATCCAGGGGCTCTTGCCGATTTTGCGCGAACTGGGCTTGGTGACGATTTTCTGGGACGTGAATTTCGGCAACGTGCAAGACGCCTTTGATGCGTCCGGCAACCTGGTGGACAACGCCTACGTTCGGCGCACGGATAAATTCCTGGACGAGCTAATTTGGATGGCCACCACGCTGCGTCATGGACGGGAACACGTGCGGATTGGGGCGCAAGAGGCGGCCGCGTCGTGAGGCGCTGGGCCGGGCTCGTGGATCCCGCTGGTCGCCCCTACGCTCGCGCCACGGAGGTTGGCGACCCCTGACGGGCGGGACGCCCGTACGCGCCAAGTCAAGGGGATTTTCTCGGCCGGAAACGGGCGGGACGCCCCCGCTCCCCTGGACGCACGCCGACGTGTCCGCTGACCGGGACGCCGGGCTGCCGGACAGGAGGTATTTCTCCGCTTGGCAGCGGCGGCGCTTTCATGTCATCGTCTTTGGCCGTGCCCGGCCGGTTTCGCAGGACCACTTCCGCGGGAGAGCTCGCGCTGGCTTTGCGAAGCGCCCCGCCCCGGCGCGGGCTGCCACCCTGTTGGAACGTCGCGCCCGGACGTGAGGCGCTCGTCCTGCGGTTCAACCCGGGCAACGGCAAGCGGTCCTTGGACCCGTTGCGCTGGGGCTTGGTCCCGCACGGGTCGCCGGACGGACGGGTCGACCCGCGCTTGGCCACCGTCCGCGCCGAAACGGTCGACCGGTTGCCCGCGTTCCGCAGCGCCTTTGCCAAGCGGCGCTGCCTGGTGCCGGCCGAGGGCTTTTACCTGTGGCGCCGCGTGAGTGCGCGCAAGGTGCCCCACTACGCGCAGCTGAAGCACGGTGACCCGTTCGTGTTTGCCGGTCTCTGGGAGGGGTGGCAGGACCCGGTCACCGGCGAATGGTCCCGCACGTTCGCCATCGTGACCTGCCCGGCCAACGAGCGGATCGAGCGAATACACCCCCGCATGCCGGTGATTCTGCCGCCGAAGTACCATGCCGCCTGGCTCGGCGAGGAGGAAAGCCTGATCCGCAAGGCGTTCCTCGTGCCGTACGACCCAAACGCCATGGAGGTGTGGGAAGTCAGCCCACAAGTCGAGTCGGCCGACGCGGACGGCCCCGAACTGGCGGCCAAGTACCAGGAGACTTGAACAGAAGGACACGGAGGGAACGAAGGGGAAAGTAAAGGCGAAGACGGTCTGAGAACGGCTACTGGCTTTCTCCCGCCCAGCGTTGCAGGAGGCCTCCTGTGTTCAGGTTGCCCTCTTCCCTTCGTGACCTTCTGTTTGAGTCTTTCCGGCGAACCGTAAACGACAAACGTGCCCCGGAAGACGCATGCCGACCAAACCCCGCGCTGAATTCGACGCGGACCTGCCGCCGATCGCACTGGGGCGGGTCGCCTCCCTGGGAGATGGCATCTTTGCAGTGGCGATGACGATGCTGGCCTACAACGTCCGTGGTGTCCAGCCGGGGGCGACCGAAGGGGAAACTGGCCGTTGGTTCGCCACCGTGCTCCCCACTCTGGGTGCCTTGGCGCTCAGTTTCTTCGCCGCGGGCAACTTCTGGATGGCTTTTCAACGACTCCTGGCGGTTGCCCCCCGCCGGGTCGGTTGGGGGTTCGTTCTTCCGAACCTTTTCTTTCTCCTGACCATCGTGGTCCTGCCGATCTCGACAAGCCTCTACGGCACGGCGGAACTGTCGCGCCCGGTGGTGGTGATCTACGGCGCCAACCTCTTCGCCATCGCCACGGTCTACCTGGCCGTTTGGGTTTACACCCGGCGGGCGACGGACCCGGGCGCCCAACTCGGTCCTCTTCTCCGCGCGCAACGCCGCGTCGCTTACGTGGCGACCGTCTTCCTCGCGGGCACCGTCTGCGGTTGGTTCGTGCCGCGGATCGCCCCCATCGTTTGGTACGCGAGTTTTGGTTGGCCGATCGTCGAGCGCGCGACCCGACGCCGCGTTCGAACCCAAGAGTCTGGCCAGTGAAAGCTTGGCGTCGGCGGCAATCCTCCGCTAGAACGAGTACCCCGCCGGAGCGCCGGCGGTTGCCGAACCCGCCGATGAAGAACAAAGGACTGAACGAGAAACAATTTTTGGCCTTGTTAGAACAAGTGCTGCCCAAAGCCACCCCGGACGCGCAATTGGCCGCTTCCATCTACGAACGGGTCGCCCGCGAAGTGCAGTTGCGCCGCAGCCTCGAGGCGTTTGAGAAATTTTGCGAGGAAGGCTCTTTGCCCGACGTCGAACCTGCCACCGTGGCCGAACTAAGGGACGGTTTGACGGCCCAATTTGGCGAGGAAACGGTGGTCGTCGAGCCGAAGGAGGACGGTGCCGGTTTGGCCGTGCGCATCTCGTTGCCTGACCGGACCGTGGAACGGCAAGTGAAGGTGGTTCCGGTCGACCCAACGGGAGACGACGAGCCCGCGCCGCGGTTCGTCCCCTTCCCCGTCGTGCTACCGGAGGATCCTGAGCTGGTTTGGGTGTTGGCGCGGCGGGAAGAGTTCCCGCCCGCCGAGGCGGCACGCTCGCTGGTCAGCATCGAGGAGGAGTTTTGGCTGAGCAAAGCCGGGCAAAAACGGTTGCGGGACGGCACGGAACGCTCCTTTGCGGAGTTCATCGCCAACGTGCCGGCGTCAGCCCTGCTCGAGAGTGGTTTGAAGCGGCACTACAAGGAACCCGAAGCGCTCACGGAGTTGCGGGTGCTGGCTCCGATCACGGGGGATGGGACGACGGTGATGCGGAGCTAGGTGGCAGGAGAAAGGGTGTGCGTTTCGCCAAGCGACGGGGTAGCGCGGACGCTTCGTCCGTACCGTCTGGCGTTCACGGGCGAGGCCAGCCACGGTCGGATGATGGCGGGGCGGAGGCTCGCTCGGCGTGGCGGGCAGGTCGCCGGGGCGGTGCAATGCTCTTTACGGACGAAGCGTCCGCGCTACCCCGTCGCTTGGTCGGGATTCTCGCAGGTAACGGCTTGCGTGTTCAGACCTGCGTGGCGCTTCGGCG
The DNA here is from genome assembly GCA_964252355.1 of uncultured Chthoniobacterales bacterium. GTDB lineage: Bacteria > Verrucomicrobiota > Verrucomicrobiia > Chthoniobacterales > JAFAMB01 > CAXUNV01. Next base: position 17,351 of record CAXUNV010000033.1, read on the forward strand.
TTAGTGACAGTGCTGAGGGCGCCATGCGAAGTGGCCGACCAGACCTTTTTGGTTGGCCGTCTCAATGGTCTGGTATTTCGGCCCGTTCCAATGGCTAGAGGGTGGTGGCAAGGTGTGCCCTTCCCTCTTCCCCGGAGACCCTGCAAAAGATCCCGGCATGACACGCATCTCTGAACTCCTTTTCGGCCTCGCCTTGGGCGCGGCGCTTTCCCTCGGTGGTTG
>CAXUNV010000034.1:0-17545 GCA_964252355.1 uncultured Chthoniobacterales bacterium
CCGTTGTCTCGCCTACTTAAGCATCGAACACCAAGGCAGCATCCCGGAGGAAGTGCGGCCGGCCATGGGCGACCGCGTCTACGGCTGTGACGACTGCCTGGAGGTTTGTCCCTGGAACCGGTTTGCCCAGGTCTCGCGCGAGGCGCGCTTCCAGGAACTCCCGGCGGTTCGCGAGCTTTCCCTCCGGCAACTGGCGGAGTTGACGGAAGAAGATTTCCGCCGGCACTTCCGCCGCTCACCGATCAAACGGCTAAAGTGGCGCCGGTTGATGCGCAACGTTTGCGTCGCACTCGGCAACGTCGGTACGACGGACGATTTGCCAACCTTGGCGCGCTTGGCGGAGCATCCAGATCCCTTGGTCGCCGAACATGCGCATTGGGGTATGCGTCAGATCGCGGCACGAGGCGGGGTCCACCCCTGAGGCGCGCGAACTCGGCCCGCAGCAAAGATCGCGCTTGCGTTTCTCCTCAATCGGCCTACCTCTTTTCCCCTCCCCTCAAGCCGACGTGGCGGAATTGGCAGACGCGACGGACTCAAAATCCGTTGCCCCCAAAGGGCGTGTGGGTTCGACCCCCTCCGTCGGCACCCCTGGCAGTCGGATGGCCTCGCTTGAGCACGGTCCTGGCGTGAGTTCAAGGCATTCGTACGCTTGTGGATCTCTCCGTCACTAGCGGATGGCAGGGCTTGGCGAATCCGAGGAGCCGCCGTCCGCAGCCAGGGTGCAGGCCGCCGACCGAGTTACGGGCGGGAGGCCCGTCCCGTCGCACCGGCCCTCCCGGAGTGGGATGCGGAGCTCCGTTAACCAGCCTTTTCAAGGACTTGGACCCGCGTGATTTGAAGGCCGCTGAGCGTGTGCGTGGAGCCGTCCATGCTCTCGTCCGACACGTTCACCAGCCCCGGCCCGACCTCCAAGCAGGAGACTAGATCCGGGTTCGAGAACGTCAGGCGGGCGCCGCTGGAAAGTTTGATGAACTAAGGGACGAGCGGCTTTGCGTGCTGCAGTCCGCCGATCCGCGGGATCCTGTGCCGGGCGCGTCCCGGTCATGGTGGTAGAAACCTCTCACAGGTGAATGCAGGTCCGTCGGGGCACCCGCCAGCGCGCCTTGATGCCGTCAAGCACCACGCGTCTCGCCGACCACGGCATCGCCTAAAGCGGGGCGTGGGGGCGTACGAACCGGCCGGCGGGGCACGGCCGCGCCGAACGCCGCCAAAGCCGCATCCGCGGCGAAGGGCAAAGGCACCTTATCCCGGCGCATTTTGCGCAGGGTCACTTCCACGACGTCGGCCAAGGTGAACTTGTCCAGCACGTTGGAGATGGCGTTGCGCACGTCGAGCATGATCATGCGTAGCCCGCAATGCTCTTCGTCGGGGCAAGTGCACCGCTCGTAAGCCGTCTGGCTGACGCAAGCCAGCGGTGCCAACGGGCCATCGATAAGTCGGACGATTTTACCGATGGGAATGCGGTCGGTCGGTTGGGCCAGCAGGTAACCGCCGTGCTTACCACGGCGGCTCTCCAGGTAGCCCCCAGCTTTTAACTGCATGAGGATCTGCTCCAAGAACTTGACGGGGATCCCCTCTTTGCGCGCCAACTCGTTCACCTGCAACAGCGGCTTACCGACGGCTTGCGCCAACCCAAAGTCGATCAGAGCGCGCAACGCGTACTCGCCCCGTTTTGAAAGCTTCACAGGGCGACAGCGTACCTGCGGGCTGATGAAATACAATGCCCGAAGGAAAACTCCTAAAAACCCTTTACCCTATCGGTCATGTGTGCTTTAAACCGAACACGCCTGAAATCCTTACCATGACCCGTCTCGCGCTCCTCACGCTTCTGGCCGGTTGGTTCCTGGCGGGTCCCGCTTGGGCGGCAGCGACGAAGCTGCTCAACGTTTCCTACGATCCCACCCGGGAGTTCTATCAGGAATTCAACGCGGTGTTCGTGAAGGCTTACGCGGCGAAGACGGGGACGAGGGTGGAGGTCCAACAGTCGCATGGCGGCTCGGGCAAACAGGCTCGGTCGGTCATCGACGGCCTTCCGGCGGACGTGGTGACGCTTGGGTTGGCGGCCGACATCGACGCGTTGCATGCCAACGGCAACTTGGTCGTCGCCAATTGGCAAGACCGGTTCCCCAACCGCTCCATCCCGTACACTTCGACGGTAACCCTGGTGGTGCGCAAAGGTAACCCCAAAGGAATTCGCGATTGGGAAGACTTGACCAAGCCGGGGCTGGCCGTGATCACGCCCAACCCGAAAACCTCCGGCGGGGGTCGTTGGAATTTCCTGGCGGCTTACGGTTATGCGTTGCGAAAGGCCGGCGGTGACGAGGCAGCGGCCAAAGCGTACATCGGCAAGCTTTACGCCAACGTTCCGGTCCTCGACTCCGGCGCCCGCGGTTCGACCATCACCTTCGCGCAGCGCCAGCTCGGCGACGTGCTCATCGCTTGGGAAAACGAGGCTTATCTCACACGCAAGGAGTTTGGTGGTGAAGGTTTTGAGATCGTCTACCCTTCGGTCAGCATCAGGGCGGAACCGCCAGTGGCGGTGGTCGACAAGGTGGTCGACCAAAAGGGGACGCGTGAGCTAGCGACCGCTTACCTCGATTTTCTCTATACCCCCGAGGCCCAGGACATCGCCGCCCGTAACTTCTACCGACCGCTCTCGGCGGAGCTGCAGGCGAAATATGCCGCTCAATTTCCCAAGTTGGAGCTTTTCACCGTGGACGAGACGTTTGGCGGTTGGGCCAAGGCGCAGGCCAAGTTTTTCAACGACGGTGGCGTGTTCGACGCGATCTACCAACACTGACTCCAGCCGTCCGTGACGACGCCGCGTGCTTTGAGGCGGCCCTCGCGCCGGCTGGCGGCGGCCCAACCTTCCGGTTTCCACGTGCAAGCACTCCTCCTTTGGCGTCGCCGCCAGATCCTGCCGGGTTTCGGCCTGACCTTGGGCTTCACCCTGTTTTACCTGAGCGTGATCGTGTTACTGCCGCTCTCGGCCGCTTTCGCGAAGGCGTCGGGGCTGGGCCTGCAGGCGTTCGTGGCGGCGGTGGCAAACCCCCGCGTGGTCGCCTCCTATGCGGTAAGCCTGCGCGCCTCGGCGGCGGCGGCCGCCGTCAACACGGTGCTGGGCACGATCGTCGCGTGGGTGCTCGTGCGTTACCGCTTTCCTGGCAAAGGCTTTTTGGACGCCATGGTCGACCTGCCCTTCGCCTTGCCGACGTCCGTCGCCGGAATCTCGCTGGCGGCGATCTACGGCCCGAAGGGCTGGCTCGGCGCGGCGCTGCTGCAGCTTGGCGGGTGGCGGGTGGCGTACACGGAGACCGGTATCTTCGTCGCGCTCACTTTCATCGGCCTGCCGTTTGTGGTGCGCACGCTGCAGCCGGTCCTGGCGGAGTTGAACCCGGAATTCGAAGAGGCGGCTGCCTGTCTCGGTGCGTCGCGTTGGCAGACGATGGCGCGGGTCGTCTTCCCCGAACTTTTGCCGCCCGCCGTCACCGGTTTCGCCTTGGCGTTTGCGCGTGCCCTGGGCGAGTACGGTTCGGTGGTGTTCATCGCCGGCAATATGCCGATGCGGACCGAGATCGTCCCGCTGCTGATCATCACGAAGCTGGAGCAGTACGACTTTCGCGGCGCCACCGCGGTGGCGACGGTGATGCTGACGCTCTCCTTCAGCCTGCTCTTAATCATCAACCTCCTGCAGCGCTGGTCCTCGCGCTGGCTCCAGCGGTGAGCGCGTTTTTTGAGCCGGCGCGCCGGGCGCCGTTGGCCCACCCGACGTTGCAGGACCCTTGGGTGATCCGGGTGACACTCCTCGGCGCTGCCTTGTTTTTTTTGACGCTGTTTCTGGTGGTGCCACTGGCCGCGGTGTTCACCGAAGCCTTCCGCCGAGGGGCAGCCGTTTACCTCGCCACCTTCGCCGACCCGGTTGCGCAAGCAGCCATCCGCCTGACCCTGCTTGTGGCCGTCATCGCGGTGCCGGCCAACCTCATCTTCGGGATCTGCGCCGCGTGGGCGGTGGCCCGCTTCGACTTTCCTGGCAAAAGCGTGTTGGTGACGCTCATCGACCTGCCGTTTGCCGTGTCACCGGTCGTGTCCGGGCTGATCTACGTGCTTGTGTACGGCACCAACGGCTGGTTTGGCCCATGGCTGAGCGCGCGCGGTCTCCAGGTCATCTTTGCGGTGCCTGGCATCGTCCTAGCGACCATTTTCGTCACATTCCCATTTGTGGCTCGGGAGCTCATCCCGTTGATGCAAAGTCAGGGCAGCGACGAGGAGCAGGCGGCCTTGTCGCTTGGGGCCAGCGGGTGGCAAACTTTCCGACGCATCACCCTGCCCAAAGTGCGTTGGGGCCTGCTCTATGGCGTGATCCTTTGCAACGCGCGCGCCATGGGCGAATTTGGGGCGGTGTCGGTGGTTTCCGGGCACATCCGCGGCCTCACCAACACGATCCCTTTGCACGTGGAGATTCTGTACAACGAGTACAACTCGGTCGCGGCCTTTGCGATGGCTTCCCTCCTCGCATTGCTGGCCCTCTGCACGCTCGGGATCAAGGCTGCCGTCGAATGGCGCCTGCGAGCGGGCAACCGACGCAGCGGAGGCGGCGCCCTCGCCGCGCGGCTATGAGGATCGAGGCTCGTGACGTGGTGCGGCGGTACGGCGACTTTTTGGCGCTGGACCGAGTCTCCATCGCGGCCGGCGACGCGGAGTTCCTGGCGCTTTTAGGACCCTCCGGATCCGGCAAAACGACCTTGCTTCGCATCATTGCCGGACTCGATTACCCGGACCGCGGCACCGTGTTGTTCGATGGGGAAGACGCGACCCGCCGACGGATCCAACAACGGCGGGTCGGCTTTGTCTTCCAACACTACGCCCTGTTCCGGCACATGACGGTCGCCAAAAACGTCTCGTTCGGCTTGGAAGTCCAACCCCGGAAACGGCGTCCGCCGCGTGAGGTGATCGGCCGGCGGGTGCAAGAGTTGCTTGGCTTGGTGCAGCTGTCGGAATTGGCCGCGCGCTACCCGCACGAACTGTCGGGCGGCCAGCGGCAACGGGTGGCGCTGGCTCGGGCGCTCGCCATCGAACCACGCATCTTGCTGCTCGACGAACCCTTCGGCGCCCTCGACGCCAAGGTGCGGAAAGAGCTCCGGGGTTGGTTGAAGCGCCTGCAGAAAGAGTTGGGCATCACCGCGCTGTTCGTCACGCACGACCAAGAGGAGGCGCTGGAGATCGCCGACCGCGTCGTGGTGATGAACCACGCCCGCGTGGAGCAGATCGGCACCCCGAGGCAGGTCTGCGAAGAACCGGCTACGCCCTTCGTCGCGGATTTTTTCCGGGATAACCCGACGCGGGTGGCGGGTTTAACCGACGGGGATGAAGAGGAAGAGGGATCGCACAGAAGATCACCAAGGGCGCAAAGGGTCTAACCTTCCGTGCCGACACCGCAGGCTTGGTGCCAGCCCGCACCGGCTTCGCTAACGATTTAGCCCGCTCGACCAAAAGGGTCTAACGACAGGTCAGGGGGCGGCCACCTGCACCTTGTTCAGGCAATCGAGGAGGTAAGGAACCAGCTGCTTCTTGCGCGAAACCACCCCGTTTAGTTCGAACAAGCCAGGTTCAAGCGCCGGGTAGGTGATGGTTTCCAGCATTTCCGGCGGCGCCGACAACACCAGGAGCGAGTTCTGGGTGTTTACGTCCGTGACCAACAAAGCGGCAAAATAGGCACTTTGCGAGGCGCGGTAAGCGTCGAGCGCTTCCCGCAGCGCCACCTTCTTCTCGTTGAACGCCGCAAAATTAAGCTCCTCAATTTGCGAGATGCTGAAACGGTGCCCGCCTTCGTCGTAATCTTTGCAGTCCGCCGTGATGACCTCGGCGGGACCCAACGAGCTCAGGGGCGAGCCGACGGAGAAGATGCCTTCGGCCAATTTGGCCGCGCTCACCCCCGCGATGCGGCTGAGTTCGTCCAACACTTGCCGGTCTACCGGCGTGGCCGTCGGTGAGGTCAGGTTCAGGGTATCCGCGATGAGTCCGGCCATGAGCAGGCCGGCGACCGGCGCCTCGACGGGCACGCCGTGTTGACGGTAGGCAAGCGCCACCAAGGTGCTGGTCGAACCCACCGGGCTGTTCCAGAACAGGATGGGAAGGTCGGTGCTAAACCCGCCGAGGCGGTGGTGGTCGAGCACCTCCGCAATCGGCACCTCGGCCGCACCCCGGACCGCTTGGGACAATTCGTTGTGATCCACCAAGACCAGCTGCCGCGGGATCGGCCGGAGGAAGTCGCTTTTTGAGAGCATCCCGACCAACTGCCGGCCGGCGTCGAGGACGGGGAACACAAAGTCCGCCGAGTTCGCCGCGACCTGCCGCGCGGCGCGGAGCGACGTGTCCGGGGCAAAGGAGGTGAAGGTGGTGTCGAGCATCTTCTCGGCGCGGACCGCGCCGCGCGAAAGCAGGACGGAGGTCGCGGTGTCGAACCGGCTCGTCACCAGCGTCACCCCACGCTCGCGCGCTTGGGTGCGCACCTCGGCCGACACGCCAAGCCCCCCGGTGATGACGACGGCGTGCACCCCGGCGCCGATGGCCGCGAGTTGGACCTCCTCGCGATCGCCCACAAAGAGGATGATTTGGTCCGCTTGTTGGCGGCGCAGCCGTTCGTCGAAAGACTCGGCGGCCATCGCGCCCACCATGATGAGCAGCGGGCCTGCCTCCGTCTGCGCGTCGCCGGCCAGCACTTGTCCGTCCAAGGCGTGGACGATGTCGGCCATGGATCCTTCCAATTGCCGACTGTTCCGCGCGGTCTCGCGCGGAGGGAAAAGGTAATCAGTCATCTTCCAACCCGACAACAACCCGAGGCAACGGTTCGCATCATCGACGACCGGCAACGCCCGCAACTGGCCTTCCTCGCTGGAGGTGATCGCCTGGTAGACGGACGCCCGGTGCGACACCGACACCATCTTCGTTTCCATGACGTCGGAAACGCGGGGCGTCACGTCGCTGACGAAACGCGGCGCGGGCACGCCGAAGCGCCCCAAGACGTAGTCGATCCGCTCGTTGGTGTTGCCCGCGCGGGCGGCTTCCACGCCGCGCTCGCCCAAGCGGCGCTTCAACTCGGCGTATCCGACCGCCGAACAGATTGAGTCCATGTCCGGGTTGCGATGGCCGATGACGATCGTCTGCATGGGAGGGGGCGCCGCCCGCCGGCGTGAGGTTATGCATGGCTGAAAATGGCGGAACTTGCAAGGGCGGTCCCGGGCGAGGTAGGCGCATCAAGTTGGCGCCACCCGATGACGGAACTCGTGGTACAAGCCTTCCAGGGCGGGAACGGCGACGCGCCACGCCTGGGCTCGTCGCCAAGCTTCGCCCCAGATCGGTTCGAGCTCGCTGCTGCCGTCTGGCCATTGGAGCGGCGGCGGGCGATACGTCCCAAGGTGGTGCGCGCGCTCCAGCAGGGTCGCCGCATACCGCGGCTGCAGCGGCGTGCCCGCGCCTTCCGCAAGGCTTGCTACCTCCTCTGCCAAGGTTTGGACGGAACGGCGAAGCTTCGGCGTCTGCAGAAGGTCGAACAGCGGTACCCGGCCAACGCGCAGCGACACGCCGCGGACCGCGACGTCCCAGGCCAACCGTTCCCAACGTGCTTCGGCCAGGCGCCAAACGGGCCGGAAGGGCACCCCGCAACGGCGGAACTCCGAGGCGAGGTCGTGCAAAATCGGTTGGGGAAACGGCGCGGCGTCGGCCACGGTCAACCCACCCCCACCGAAATGCCGCACCTCGGCGGCGTTTATCCGTTCGGCCGCGACCGACGTGACGCCTTCCAAGAGGCAGGCCGCCCCTAACCTGGCCGGGAGACCGTCGTCGCCGCCGAGCCCGGACCGCAAGCGGAGGATCGCCGTCTGGGGCCCGACCAACGGCCCAAGCAGGCGCGCCGCGAGCCCTTCATCACCCGCCGGCAACGCCACCAAGACGACGTCGACCGGGCCTATCGCGTGGGGGTCTTCGTGGAACCGGCGTCCTTGCACGTGCAGATCGCCCTCCCGACTCCGCACCCGGACGCCGACGCGGCTTGCTTCGCGGAAGCCCGACCGCAGCAGAAAGCGCACGTCTCGCCCGCGCCAAGCGAGCTTGGCGCCGTAGTAGAGGCCGACTGCACCGGCGCCGACCACGCCGTATCGAAAGGACGGGAGGCGGTGGGTGTCTTTCAAGACGGCGGCCGCATGATCGCCTGCGCGCAAGTGATCAGCAAACCCGCGCGCCTCCCCGGCTTCTGACCCGACTAGACCGACCGGTAAAATCCTGAAATTAACTGTTTGAATTGTCCGGGAGGTTGGCACAGATTGGCCTTCGTTTTTTACGGATTGTTCTGGGGGGAACAGCAGCCCTTCGTATCCAGCGGATGCGGGGGGCTGTATTTTTTGAAGTCATGGCGAGACGGCGATACTCTTGGCCGTTGGCCTTCGTGGCCTGCTTCGCCCTTTGCATCGCAGGTGGCGGGTATGCCGTTTGGCGGTTGACCCGCCTGCCGCAAGAAGCGGCCGAAGCTTGGGGGCGGCAGACCTCGGCGCGCATCCGCGACGCGCGGGCAGCGGTGGTTGACCTGTTTCACCTGCGACCGGAGGTGCGGACGCAAGACGGTGCGCTGACCGCTGGCCAGATCGAGACCACGGAACGTTTGGCGATGGTCCGGCGCGAGCGGGAGGTCTCGCGCGAGGTCAGCGCCACTTGGTGGGGCAGCACCAAAACGTTAAAACTTCGAGGCACCTACCGAGTCGAAGCGGGGTTCGACTTGGCCAAAGGCTTAAGCGTGGAGGTGACCGGCCAGGAGGTGCACGTCTCGGTGCCCCATGCCGAGTTGCTGAGCGTGGAAACCGTTTCCACCCACGTCGAAACATTGGCGGACGGCCTTTGGAACCGGGTGCAGCCGGCCGACGTCGATGGCGTCCTCGCGGCGCTTCCCGCAAACGCCAAGGCCGAATCGGCAGACTTGGCGGAGGCGGCCGAACAAGCGTTGCGGGCGGCCCTGCAGGAGCGGTTGGAACCTCTAGGCATGCGCTTGGACCTGCGTTTCACCGGTGAACCTCTCCCAGCCGGTTCGGTCGCGCCCTGACGCAGGCCTCGGCGGTCCGGCCGGGATGCGCGCCGCCTTGCACCCGAGAACCGTTGGCCTACGATCTCCGCGGACTCGCCCATGACTTTGGCCAACCGTATCACCTTGCTGCGCATCGGTTTGATCCCGGTCTTCACCGCGTTCGCGCGGGCATACGGCCGTTCGGTCCAGCGCGGCAAGCCGCGGGAAGGACTGCGGAAGTGGGCGACGACCGCGTTCCTGTTGGCGGCGCTTTCTGACGGGTTGGATGGCTACGTCGCGCGGCGGTATCATCAAAAAAGCCGTTTAGGCACGGTACTGGATCCAGTGGCAGACAAAGGTTTGATGGTTTCCGCGCTGACCGTGCTAGGAACGTCGGGGTGGCAGCGTGGTTTCCCGGCGTGGTTTCCCGCCCTGGTGATGGGCCGGGATGCCCTCTTGAGCATGGGGTACTCGCTTCTGAAGACGCGGGGTAACGACGTTTTGGTCCGGCCAAGTTGGACGGGCAAGACCGCCACCGTGCTGCAGCTGTTTGCGATCCTGGCGACGCTGTTCAAGTGGACGCCGCGAAACGTCGGGCGCCTAGTCGCTGCGGCTGCCCTACTGACCGGCTTATCCGGGATTGGTTACGTCGCGACCGGGTTTCGTCAGGCTTTGCCGGGCGCACGTGCCGCCGCTGACGACGAAGCGCGCACTCCCCTGCTCTGACGGTTTCGGGCGTAAGGCCGGCGGTTGCGCGCCGCGCGTTTCCCGCCGAGTTTGGCGGGTTCACTCCTGACGCTGCGGCCCGCACCGGTGCACGGTGTCGGCGAGGTTAGGAGCATTATGGGAACCTTGCCGACCGTGGCGATCGTCGGCCGACCGAACGTCGGGAAGTCGGCACTCTTCAACCGTCTCGCGCAACGGCGGATCGCCATCGTGCACGACCAACCCGGGGTGACCCGGGACCGGTTGGTGGCCGAATGCCGGGCAGGGACGAAACCGTTCACGGTGATCGACACCGGCGGCATCGGCGGTGCGACCGAGGACGCGTTCGAAGAACGGGTCCGCGCGGAAGCCGACCTCGCGATGCAGATGGCGGACGTCATCCTCTTGGTGACGGACGGCCGGGAGGGCGTGACACCTCCGGACCGGTTCCTCGCCTCGACGCTGCACCGCGCCCGCAAGCCGGTCTTGGTAGCCGTCAACAAACTGGACCACGCGCGCCACGCGGATTGGCAGGGGGAATTCGCCGAGCTAGGCTTTCCGGTGGTGCTGCCGATCAGCGCAGCGCATGGGCACGGGGTGGCGGACCTGCTCGGCGAATTGGAGGCCGCCCTGCCTTGCTCAGGTCTGGAGGCGAGCGCTGGCGAGGGTGAAGCCGCACGTCCGTTGCGCTTGGCGATCGTCGGCCGGCCGCACGTGGGGAAATCGTCGTTGATCAACGCCATCCTGCAAGACGAGCGCACCAGCGTGAGTCCGCAGGCGGGAACCACCCGCGACGCCGTCGACGTACCGTACCTGCGGGACGGCCGACCGTTTCTGCTGATCGACACCGCCGGCATCCGTCCGCGCGGCCGGCACGGCACCTCCGTCGAGGTCTTCAGCGTGATGCGGTCGGAAAAGAGCGTCGCGCGGGCGGACGTCTGCGCTTTGGTGATCGACGCCGTGGACGGCGTGACGGCGCAAGACAAAAAGATCGCCGGCCTGATCCAAGCCAACGAGAAACCGTGCGTGGTCGCAGTCAACAAGCTGGACTTGGTCAAACCCCAGACGCGCGTGCGCGATTTCGTGGCCGGCGTGTTGGGCCAGATCCGGGCCAACTTATTTTTCTTAAGTTACGCCCCGATCGACGTGCTGTCGGCGCAGACGCGAGAAAACTTGAACCGGCTCTTTCGCAGCGTGGAGAAGATTGAAGAAGCTTCCCGCCAGACGATCGGCACGGGTCCCTTAAACCGGTTGCTGCAGTCGGCGCTGGAGCAGCACCCGCCCCCGCTGCAGGGCCGGCGGCGGCTTAAGGTGCTTTACGCGACCCAGCTGACGCCGCCCTCAGACGCCTTGGTGCCACCTGCGCAGTTCGTGCTGTTTGTCAACGATCCAGAGTTGTTGACCGATGATTACCGCCGGTACTTGGAAGCGCGGTTCCGCGAGCACGCTGGGTATTACGGCCTGCCGATCCTGTTCCGGTTACGCGCGCGACACGCGGGGTGAGGGATGGAGGAAGCGTTTTTTGTCTCTGGTTTTCCGTCTTTCGTCTCTGGTTGAAGAACCGCTGGAGCGAGCCGCCACCACCCAAGGTGGGTGGCGCAAGGGCTTGGCGGGGCGAAGCGAGTCATGCGAGATGCCGCCGGGCCGCCCCGGAGGTGAATGGTGCCTGCGGCGTCCGGGCAGCCCTTGACGGGCGGGGACGCCCGCGCTCCCCTCAGGCGGCACCTCACGGCCTCACCGGCGGTGGGGGTGGCATCTCCTCACCCGGCGTACCGGACAGCCCGGTGGCGACGAGGGAGCTTAACACGTCGGCGGACCCGTCGGGCAGCAGGGTGATCTCGGCGTTGCCTTTCAACAGCCGTTCCACCTCGAGGGTCTCGAAAACCGCCGCCAACACTTCCTCGTCTTGACCGATCTCCCGCAACACTTGGGCGACCATCTGGGGCCGCACCGAACGCGCCCGCGCAAACTCCGTCGCGGCGCGCCGCTCGGCGTTGCTCGTGATCAGGTCGACTTGGTTTTTGCCGGCCTGCCGAATGGCCGACGTCACTTGGCGGAGGCGGTTGACCACTTTCTGCTCGATCTGGCGGATCATCAGTTCGTCGCGAAAATGGACCTTGCGGATGTAAACCGACCCCAGGCCGTAGCCCCACTCCTCGCTTTTAGGCGAGACCTCCGCGCGGACCACGCGGCTCATGGCATGACGATCCTCCAACATGCGGTCGAGCGGGAGGTTGCTTAGGCTGCGGACGGCCGCGTTGGCCACGTTGGCGCGCAGGGAACCGCGCGGGTCCTGGTTCTTGAAGAGGTAATCGACCGGCTGGCTGACGCGCATCTCGTACCAGACGCCCACGCCCATCGGGGTGCCCTCTTCGGAGTTGACCGCGTTGTTGCGCAGGTACTCTTGGTCCAGCCGCGCATCGATGTCGACCACCCGGCCAAAGAACCGCACCAGGGCTGCCTGCGGACCCAGCGTCAGCCAAAGGAGGTGGAACCCCGGTTCGCTCACCACCCCCAGAACGCGTCCGAAAAGCAGGTAAACTTTGGCGTGCCCTTCCCAGACCGTGGTGTAGAAGTTCACGACTTTTAGGCCGACCAACATCACCGGGACCGTCAGCCAACTTACGATGAAGGTGATGAGCGCCGCCGCGGCAAATTGGTCCATGGACGGTCAATGGCCGGGACGCAACAGCACGCGACGGGCTTTGGCGTACAGGTCCAGACGGACGTTGCGCAGGTAAGCCGGCAAAGCGTGCGTCCCGCCCTGTTTCAGAATGGTGATTTGCTGGGCCAACCAACGCAGGGGCTGCACCTCGGCCTCGGCGCGGTTGGTTTCGATCTCGACGGCGCGTTTCGATTGTTCAATCTTCTGATCGGCCGTGGCCTGGGCCAAGCTGAGGTTGGACGAGATCTCGTTGTGGGCGGTGTTGATCGCGGCCAGGGCCGACTCGATTTCGGCGGGTGGGTCGATGCCGGTGATCAAGGAAGCGTCCAGCACAATCCCGTAGCGCGCCGCCGACGACGCGCATTCGCGGTCCATTTGGGCGTTGAGATCGTTCAGGTTTTTGCGCAGGTCATTGATGGAGACGCCCGCCTTGGCGAGGCTCTCGTTGGGGTTTTCCAAAGGGGCGCCATCCGTGGCGGCCGGCCGCGGCGCTTCATAATTGGCGATTCGCTCCCGCAGGACCGACACAAAGTAGCCGATGACGTGGGAAATCGGCCGCTTCACGCCGAAGAGGTAAGCGTAGAGGTTTTGCTCGGAGACGCGGTAACGCAGCTGGCCGCTCAGCCGGATGTTGAGTTGGTCTTTGGTGACGGCATCCAGGGCAGTGCCGCCCGCGTTGGCCGACGGCGCGTCTGGATCGAGGGCGATGTTCACCGTTTGGATCGCCAGCGAGACTTTGTGGACCCGCTGCCACGGCAAGCGCAGGTAAGGGCCGCCGGGCCCGATCACCCGCAGTTGGGGGTAGACGTACCGCTCCCGGTCGGCGGGCGTCAGCGTCTCGGCCAGCGGCAAGCTCAGGGTGTTCAATCCCCGCAGGCGCTCGGCCCGGCCGAAGCTCGTCAGCACCGCCCGCTCGTTTTGGTTGACCGTGTAGAGTCCACCCAGCAAGCAATAGACGAAAAGGAAGGCACCAAAACCGACGAACACACCGAGGAGGATCGCCATCCGGCGCGGTTATAAAGGAGTTGTGGATGGGCGGCAAGCGTGAATAGGTTCGCGCCATGAGCGCCGAGCCGTACGCACTTCTCCTGGAGCGGTGTCGGGAAATCTACTTGGTGCAGACCGCGGCCAGCGCCCTGCAGTGGGATTTGGAAACCTACCTGCCGCCCAAAGCGGTAGCGTTTCGGGCGGACCAGCTCAGTTACTTGGAAGGCAAGGCGCACGCGCTCTTCACGGACCTGGAGGTGGGTCGCTGGATCGCGGCCTGTGAGGACGGAGGAGGCGGCGAGCGCGAGCGCGACCGCGCGGCGAACGTCCGCGAATGGCGGCGCGCCTACGATCGCGCCACCAAGATCCCGGTGGCGCTCGTGGAAGAGTCGCAGCGGGTGTTTGCGCTGTCGCGGGAAGCTTGGAAACAGGCGCGGGTCGACAGCGATTACGCCAAGTTTGCGCCCCACCTGAAACGCATCCTCGACCTCACGCGGCAAAAGGCGGAACTTTGGGGGTACGCGGAATCGCCTTATGACGCCCTGCTGGAGGACTTTGAACCTGGGGTGACCGCGGGCGCGTTGCGCCCGGTGTTCCAAGAGCTGCGCGAAGCGTTGGTGCCGTTGGTGAACGCCGCGGCGTCCCGGTCCGTCCCGGAAGGCCATCTGCGCGGCCACTACCCGGAGCAGGGGCAGGCCGCGTTGAACGCCACGTTGGCCAAAGCTTTCGGTTACGACTTTGGCGGCGGGCGCATTGACACGACGACGCACCCGTTTGCCACGTCCCTCGGCCCGGAAGATCACCGGATCACGACGCGGTACGACGAAACGGCTTTTCAGGTGTCGTTCTACGGCGTCCTGCATGAAACCGGACACGCGCTTTACGAGCAGGGTCTCGACAAAGCGGCGGCAGGCACGCCGCTCGGCTCGGCCCGGTCCTTGGGCATCCACGAATCGCAGTCGCGGCTTTGGGAGAACCACGTGGGCCGCACGGACGCTTTCTGGCAACGCTGGCACGGGACGGCCGCGGAACACCTGCCGGAGCTGCGGCGATTTTCACCGGAAGAGATCGCCCGCGGCGTCGGCCGGGTCGCCCCGTCGTTCATCCGGGTGGAGGCGGACGAAGTCACTTACGACCTGCACATCCTGCTGCGGTTCGAGATCGAGCTGGCGTTGGTCGAAGGGCGACTGGCGGTGGCCGACTTGCCCGAGGCATGGAACGCGCGCTTCCAAGAGCTGTTCGGGTTGGCGGTGCCCGAGGACCGCTTAGGCGTCCTGCAGGACATCCATTGGAGTCTCGGTGCGCTCGGCTACTTTCCAACCTACACCTTGGGCAACCTCAACGCCGCTCAACTGATGGCAGCCGCCCACCGCGACTTACCCGCCCTGCCAGCGGATCTGCGCGCCGGCGAGTACGCCCCGTTGCTCGCCTGGCTGCGGGAACGGGTGCACCGCCAAGGTCAACGTTTTTCCTCGCCCGACCTGATGCGGGAAGCCACCGGCGAGACCACCCAAGCGCGGTACCGGATCGAGTACTTGCGCCAGAAGTACGCACATTTTTAGCCCACGTCGCGCGAGCGGGTCGCGGCTCTGAAAACGCCGGGATCGTAAGAAGGAGGTTGTTGGGGCGGGGAGGCTGCGTAACTTGGCCACACGTGTACCGAGCTGCTGGCGTGGCGTCCACTTTTTCCCCCCGGTTCCTGGCGGTTTTGGCCGAGGCGCAACGGGTCAGTGAGTGGTTTGGCGCGCCGATCCAGCTACTCCACGCCGACCACGGTTCGCCCGAAAAAACGGCGCGATTCCGGCAAGCGCTGGCCGAGACGGGGCTGCCGGCCGAGACGCCCGTCCATTACCGCTCCGGCAATCCCGCCGACGCCATTTTGGAAGCCCAGGCCGAGCTCCACTTGGACGTGTTGATCGCCGGCGCGCTCGAACGCGAGACCGTCCATCGCAACTTTACGGGCGACGTCGCGCGCGCCCTGCTGCGGCGCTCACCCTCCGACCTGTTTTTGTTCGTCACACCGGCGGAAGATCCGCCGCCGCTGCGGCACCTTTACTTGGCGGCGCCCGACTTTTCGGCAGTCACGCGCGAGGCCTTTCATCAAGCGGTCAACCTCGGCGAACGCGCCGCCGCGGAGACGCTGACCGTCGTGCACGTCCAAACGCCGTTTGCCGAAGCCAAAAAGGCGGCCGGTGGCGACGTGCAGGCGGCCGAAGCGCAGGCCCAAGCGCTCTTGAACGAACGTGCCGACAGCGGCGTGCAATTCGATTATCACATCATCCGCGGCAACACCGGCTTTACCGCGTTTGAGTACATCCAATCGTCTGAGGCCGACCTCTTGGTGATGCCGTCCGAACTGCACGCCGATGGCACCCCCACGTTTGCGCCCGTGCTGGATTGGATCATCCAAGTGATCCCGACCAACCTTTGGGTGCTGCGGCGGGCAAGGACGGCGGCCAAGGCACCGCGTGGCCGGAAGGCTTGAGCGGTGATCGGCTGATTGTAGCCGGCGCGGTCCCGCGGCCGCGGAACTCGTCCGGCGCCAAAACGGGCGGGACGCCCGCGCTCCCCTGGTTACCGGCGGAGCCGTCCTTGGATCATACCCGCCGAGCGACGATGGTGGCGCGGACGTCCCCGGCCGTAACTCGCCGCCCGGCAACCGGGAACGGTCAACCGGCAACCGACATCTGTCCCCCGGCCGTTTCCTGTAGGATCTCGCGCAGGACGAACGGCAGGATCCCACCGTGCCGATAGTACTCGAATTCGATCGGCGTATCGATTCGCAACGTCAAGGGCACCTGCAGCTCTGAACCATCGGCCCGCCGCACCTCGAGCATCACCGTCTGCCGTGCCTTCAATTCACCGCCCAAACCGCGCAGGCTGAACGTTTCGGAACCGTCGAAGCCCAAACTTTGCGCGGTCGTGCCGTCGTGGAATTGGAGCGGCAAAACTCCCATGCCGACCAAGTTCGACCGGTGGATCCGTTCAAAACTGGACGCGACCACGGCACGGACGCCGAGCAAACGGCCCTTGGCCGCCCAGTCGCGACTGGAACCGGTCCCGTATTCTTGGCCCGCGAAGATCATCAGGGGTGTGCCTTCCTCCGCGTAACGTTTGGCAGCGTCGTAGATGGAGAGACGTTCGCCGGAAGGTTGATGGATCGTCACCCCGCCTTCCACGCCCGGGACCATGAGATTTTTGATGCGCACGTTGGCGAAGGTGCCGCGGGTCATCACCCGATCGTTGCCACGACGGCTGCCATAGCTGTTGAAATCGATCGGTTTGACCCCACGCTCGATGAGGTACCGACCGGCCGGCGACGTGGGCTTAATCGCACCCGCCGGCGAGATGTGGTCAGTGGTGACCGAGTCTCCGAAAATGCCGAGCGGACGCGCGTCGATGATGTCGGTGACCGGCTGCGGTTCGGGTCCGAAGTCGGCGAAAAAAGGTGGCTCTTGGATGTAGTCACTCTTCTTATCCCACGCGTAAACCTCGCCCGGCGTCGCGGGGATCTCGTTCCACTTCGGGTTGAGCTTTTCGAAATCGGTGTACAGGCGGCGAAACACTTCGGGGCGCAAAGCCGCCTGCATCGCCCCGCGTACCTCGGCGAGCGATGGCCAAACGTCCCGGAGGTAGACATCTTGGCCGTCCGCGCCTCTGCCCAGCGGCTCTTTCGAAAGGTCAAGGTCGACTCGCCCGGCCAGCGCGAACGCCACCACCAACGGCGGCGACATCAGGAAGTTGGCCTTCACGTTCTGGTGAATGCGCGCTTCAAAGTTGCGGTTCCCGGAAAGCACGGCGACGGCCACGAAGTCGTGGCTGGTGACCGCCTCTTCCACATTCTCGTCCAGCGGGCCCGAATTGCCGATGCAGGTGGTGCAACCGTAGCCGACCACGTTGAACCCGAGTTGGTCGAGGTAGGGCTGCAGACCGGTCTGACGCAGGTAATCGGTCACCACGCGTGAGCCTGGGGCCAACGAAGTTTTGACCAGCGGGTTGACCCTCAAACCGCGTTCGACCGCCTTTTTCGCCAACAGCCCCGCCCCAAGCATCACGCTCGGGTTGCTGGTGTTGGTGCAACTCGTAATCGCCGCGATGAGCACGCTACCGTGACCCAGCTCCGCCGCCGCTGGGGGCGC
>CAXUNV010000035.1:0-11001 GCA_964252355.1 uncultured Chthoniobacterales bacterium
CTTCCCACCCGCGCAGCGTGGCGCGGCGGGCAGGACGCCGCCACGGCCAGCATCACTTTAGACGAGGAGTCCACCCCGCCCAAGCGCGGCCACCGCCGCGTCAGCGTTGCGACCGACCTATCGGCTGGCCCAGTCCTCGAGCGACAACCCGCGCACCTGTCGAAAATGCCTCAGGTTCAGGGTCACCAACACGCCGCCCTGGGCCATGACCGTCGCGGCAATCACGTAATCGTTGGCCCCGATTGGCCGACCCTCGCGTTCGAGCACCGCGCGGACGCGCGCGTAATGTTGCGCGGCCGCCTCATCAAAAGGAACCACGGCGAACGGACGCACAAAGCCTTCGACATTCCTGGTTTGACGACCCGGATCCGCAGATTTTTCCGCGCCGACGCGCAGTTCTGCCACGACCATCGCCGGCAGAGCGACGCCCTGTCGTGGGAGACCAAGCAGGCGTTCGCGGACCGGCGCGGAAGTCCCGCGAAGGAAAGCGACGCAAACGTCCGTGTCTAGGAACCGCCGCACACTAATTCAGCGGGTCGACGGATTTTGGCCTTTCACGGGCGGGTGCGCAGAATTCGGCGTCATCCACGCTTCCAAAAAGGCGCGCGACGTCGTCCGGCCACTTGTCCGCGGGGGCTTCGATGACCAGGTCGCGAAACCACGCCGACAGCGATTTACCGACCTTTTTGGCTGCGCGTCGCGCCTTGGTTTCCGCGGTTTGGTCAAGGTAAATGGTTATCTGACCCACTTCTTATAATTGCGCGTATAAGTGAGGCGCGCAACCGAGGTTTGCGCCGGGACAACCGCGTGATCCAAACCCTCAGGCGGAGCTCCCCTCGCCTAAGCCGGTCTGGCCGGTACTGACCCCCTAACCCGCCGAACCTTCGCCAGCCGCGCCCGGGAGGTCTGCCACGGCGATCGACACCTCCGGAAAGGCGGTCAGCTGGCGTGCTGAATCCCCCGCTTCCTGCGACCTCTCTGCATGGATCGTTGGTGACATGGCGCGAGCTGAAATTTCGTCGCGTGAGCCGGTCTAAACCCAGAGCTCGCGCCGGCACCTGCTTTGGAAGGATACCCTCCGTTGATTGCAGAGCAAAGTCGAGGAACGGTTGGTTGCGTCGAAGGCGCGCGCGCACCGGGGTCGGCCGGAGGTGGCGGCCCCGCCTCCTCGCTCCCGCCGTGCTCGCCGCGCCGGCGCTTATCGCCACCCCCGCATCCTCGGTCCCGCCTTGCCCGACCGGGGTGTCAGCCCGACACGTCGTCTTTGGTGAGCGCTCCGTTGACCAACCGCCAGATGCCGCGCCGGTTCCGGTTGTGGAGTTCCTCGGGCAAGAGCGTCTCCGGGAAATTTTGGTAACAGACGGGCCGGGCGAACCGGGCGATCGCGGCCGTGCCGACGGAGGTAAAGCGGGCGTCGGTGGTGGCGGGGTACGGGCCGCCGTGTTGCATCGAGGGGCAGACCTCCACACCGGTTGGGTAGCCGTTGACGACCAGCCGTCCCGCCTTCTCGCCAAGCGTCGCGAACAACTCACGCGCCTCGGCAGCCTCGCCCTCACCGAGGTGCACGGTGGCCGTGAGTTGCCCCAGGAGGCTCTCGCGCACGGTCCGGAGCAAGTCCGCGGCGTCCGCGCATTCGACGGCCAGGGTGGCCGGCCCAAAAAGCTCCTCCCGCAGGGCAGCGTCCGCCCGAAACGCCGCCGAGGTCGCCCGCAGCAGGTGCGCGCCGCCGGAGTTTTTCACGAAAGAACCGATGGATCCTAACGCGGCGTCGAAACGTTGTTGCAAGCTCGGGTAAAGCATCTCGCCGGGCGCGACCGCGGCCAGGGCAGTGCCGAGTTCCTGGCAGAAGCCCTCAAAATCCGGCCCGCGCAAGCCGAAGACGACGCCCGGTTTGGTGCAGAACTGGCCCACCCCGGCGGTCACGGACGCCGTCAGGCCCGCGACGATCGCCGGCCGGCGCTCGCGGAGGGCGCCCGGCATCACGATCAGCGGATTGAGGCAACCCATCTCGGCAAAGACCGGGATCGGTTCCGGGCGCTTGGCCGCCAACTCGTGCAAGGCGCGGCCCGCCGGCAGCGAACCGGTGAACCCCACGGCTTTCACGGCCGGGTGCGTGACCAGCATGGTGCCGGCCTCCACCGAAGTGTCGCTCAAAAGGTGGAAGGCGCCATCGGGCAGACCGGCATCCCGGATCGCCCCCGCGACCATCTCGGACGTGCGCGGGTGGCCCGGGTGCGGTTTGACCACGACGGCGTTGCCGGCCGCCAGGGCCGACGCGGTGTCCCCGCCCGCGACCGAGAACGCCAACGGGAAATTGCTGGCGCTGAACACGGCGACCGGCCCGAGCGGGCGCAGCAGCCGTCGCAGATCCGGTTTGGGCAACGGTTTGCGGTCGGGCAACGCGGTGTCGATGCGGGCGTCAACCCAGGAACCTTCCTCGATGAGGTCCGCGAACATGGCCAGTTGGTTGACGGTGCGCACGCGCTCACCCCGGAGCCGTTCCTCCGGCAAGGCGGTTTCCTCGTGACAGACGGCGATCAACGGATCGCCCAACGCGTGCAACCCCTCGCCGATGCGGCGCAGAAAGGCGGCGCGTTCCGACGGGTGGGGCGCGATGTAACCGGCGGCCCGGTCCAGGACGGCGTCGAGGTTCATTTCCATAAGCGTTAAGTTCCGGTCAGGCGACGGTGTTGACCAGAGTGCCGACCTCGCCGATGGCGATCGTCACGCGGTCCCCGCCCGCGAGGGTGAAATCGTTCGGCGGCACGATGCCGGTCCCGGTGAAGAGGAAGGCGCCCGCCGGAAAGGTGAGTTCGCGGAACAGATATTCGGCCAACTGGTCGAACGGCCGCCGGATGCGCTCCAGCGCCACGCTGCCGCGGAACGCCTCCCCTCCCCCCTGCCGCTCGACCGTCAGGGTCACCTCCGTCGCGCCTTCGGGTGGGCTGTCGCTGAGCAGGATGGCGGGACCCAACGCGCAGCTGCCGTCGTAAACCTTGGCCTGGGGCAGGTACAAAGGGTTTTCGCCTTCGATGTCGCGCGACGAAACGTCGTTGCCAACGGTGTAGCCGACGATCCGGCCTGCTCGGTTCAACACCAGCACCAGTTCCGGTTCCGGCACGTTCCAATGGGCGTCGCTGCGGATCCGGATCGCGCCGTGCGGACCGATGACGCGCCAGCCCGCCGCTTTGAAGAAGAGTTCCGGGCGGGGGGCGTCGTACACCCGCGAGTAGAAGACGGCCGCACCGCTCTCCTTGGCCTCTTCGCGCCGGCCTTCGCGGCTCCTTTCGTAGGTGACGCCCGCCGCCCAGACTTCCTGGCTACCCACTGGCGCCAGCAGGTCGTGCGGATCCGGCGCAGGCAGGGGGTCGGCCGAGCGGACGAACTCCGTCATTTCGGCGAGCGGCTCGGGCCGGTTGATCACGTCATCGATTTCGGCGTCGGGTCCGACGAAGTACTTCCCGTCGAGGCTGAGGATCAGGCCGGAGCGCGTGCGGTGGAGGTGCAAAGCCATGGGGGGAGGAGAACATCATGCCACGAACGCGCCAGAACGCCACTGACGGTGAGCCGCCCCGGAGGATGCGGCCCCCCGAAGTCGGAAGGTAGGGCGAGGCGAGTCCGGCGAGGCGCCGCCGGTGGTGGGACGGGGCCCGGAGCCGACGCCGCCCCGGGGACCGGTAGGGCAAGGCGAGTGATGCGAGGCGCCGCCGGTGGTGGGTTGCCCCTGCCGTCCAAACACCAAAGCCTTGACGTGGAAAAAGCGCATCACTAACGTACTTATATTATGTTGTCCTAACACCAGCTCCTGCTACATAACTTAGATGATTGATCGCGACCGAAGACGCCCTGCACGCGGCGTTCTCTCTGATCCACGGTTTCCCACCGTCGTCTTCGCCGCAGTTTGTACCAAAGGCCGTCGACCCTGGCTCGCTAACGAAGCCGTTCACAGAGGGCTGCGTGAGATTTGGTCGCATGCCGACCGTTGGTTGGTCGGCACCTACGTGATTCTACCGGACCACCTACACTTGTTCGCCATACCCGGCGAGCAACCTGGAAGCGTCGACGCTTGGGTGACCTTTTGGAAAAGTTCCTTCACCCGCATAATTGGCGATGCCGAAGAACGCCGTTGGCAAAGCGGCAGTTACCACCACCGGCTCCGCAGCTACGAAAGCCTGATCGCAAAACGGGAGTACATGGAGCAAAATCCGGTGCGGGCAGGATTGGTGAAACACCCGCACGAATGGCCGTTCCGCGGCGAGGTGCACGAGTGGTCGGTCCTGTGGTGATCCCGGGTCGATGGGACGGGCTGCAGGCAGGGTCCCAGCTTGGCGGCGCCTCGCCGGACTCGCCTTGCCCTACCGGTCCCCGGGGCGGCGTCGGCTCCGGGCCCCGTCCCACCACCGGCGGCGCCTCGCATCACTCGCCTTGCCCTACCTTGCTTCGTAGGTGATGCGCGCTCGGCTCAATGGCTTTCGCGGTGCGGGGCCGCGCCGCCGCGGCAGCCACGCAGAAACCCGAAATCAGCGCCTTCGTGCGCCTGCAGGACGTGGTCTACGTACAGCTTCTGGTAGCCGCTCGTCATCGCCGGTTCGGGCGGTCGCCAAGCCGACCGGCGTTGCGCCAGTTCCGCCTCAGGCACGTCGAGGTGCAACCGGCGCGCTTCGACGTCGAGTTCGATGACGTCCCCGTCGCGCACCAGGGCCAGGGGACCGCCCGCCGCCGCCTCCGGACTGACGTGCAAGACGTTGGTCCCGAACGCGGTGCCGCTCATGCGGGCGTCGGAAATGCGCACCATGTCGCGGATCCCCTGCTTGAGGACCTTCAACGGCATCGGCATGTTGCCCACCTCGGCCATGCCGGGGTACCCTTTCGGGCCGCAGTTTTTCAGGACCAACACCGACGAGGGGTCAACCTCAAGGGACGGGTCGTCGACGCGCCGTTTGAAATCCTCGATCGTTTCGAACACCACGGCGCGCCCGCGGTGACGCATGAGTTCCGGGCTGGCGGCGGATGGTTTGAGCACCGCGCCGTGCGGGGCAAGGTTGCCGCGCAGCACCGCGATGCCGCCTTGCGGCTGAAAAGGCTGGTCGAATGGCGCGATCACTTCCCGATTGTAACAACGCGCGTGCGCGATGTTTTCGCCCACGCTCTTTCCGGTGACCGTGAGGGCGTCCAAGTGCAGGAGGTGCGTCATCTCCTTCATCAACGCCGGCAGCCCGCCCGCGTAACAGAAGTCCTCCATGAGGTGTTTGCCCGACGGCATCAGGTTGGCTAGGCAGGGCACACCGCGGCCGCACCGGTCCCAGTCGTCAAGGTCCAACGGCACGCCGACCCGGCCCGCGATCGCCACGAGGTGGATGACGGCGTTGGTCGACCCGCCGATCGCCCCGACCACGCGAATCGCGTTCTCAAAGGCCTTTTTGGTGAGGACCTGGGACGGTTTCAGGTCTTCGTGCACCATCTCGACGATGCGCCGCCCGGAGAGTTGGGCCCAACGGTAGCGCCGAGCGTCGACGGCCGGAAACGCGGCGTTTTCAGGCAGGGTGAGCCCGAGGGCTTCCACCATGGAGGCCATGGTGGAAGCCGTCCCCCTGGTGTTGCAATGGCCGGCGGAACGCGACATCGCGCTCTCGGCCCGGTACATCGCCTCCACGCTCATGACGCCTGCCCGGACGTCTTCCGAAAAGCGCCAGACGTCCGTGCCCGAGCCGATGGCGCAACCCTCGAACCTTCCGTTGAGCATCGGCCCGCCGGAAACCACGATGGCCGGCAGGTCGCAACTGGCGGCACCCATGACCAACGACGGGGTGGTCTTGTCGCAACCGGTCAAGAGGACCACGCCGTCGACCGGGTTGCCCCGGATGGCTTCCTCCACGTCCATCGACGCCAAGTTGCGGAAGAGCATCGCCGTCGGTCGCAGGTTGGATTCACCGCACGAAAACACCGGGAACTCCAACGGCAAGCCACCGGCTTCGCGCACCCCGCGTTTAACGTACTCGGCCAACTGCCGGAAGTGGGCGTTGCAAGGGGTCAATTCCGAGAAGGTGTTGCAGATGCCGATGACCGGGCGACCGTCGAAACTGTCGTCGGGATAACCACCGTTCTTCATCCAACTGCGGTGCACGAAGGCGTCGCGGCCAAGGCCGCCAAACCAAGCTTGGGAACGAAGCGTTTTCATGGACGTTTAACGTTTAGCGTTTGGGGGTTGACGTTTGCGGTTTGGCAGTTCGGCCGCGTGCACAACGTCCATCACTCTCCCTTTTTTCCATCTTCCATTTGCCATTTGCCATCGCGCGAAGCGCCTACATGACCGCGCCAAGCGTCCAAGGCACGAATTCGTCGACGCCGAACCCGTGCGCTTCCGAACGCGACGGGGTGCCCGAGGCCGTCTCCAGCATCTTTTGGAAGATCCGTTCCCCCAACTCGTCGGGCGTGGCGGTGCCGTCCAGCACCTCGCCGCAGTTGACGTCCATGTCGTCGTCCATGCGACGGAACAACGGGGTGTTGGTCGCCAACTTGAGCGAGGGCGCAGGCTTGCATCCGTAGACGGAACCGCGCCCAGTGGTGAAGCAGATGAGGGTGGCGCCGCCGGCAACCTGCCCGGTGGCGGAGACCGGGTCATAGCCGGGCGTGTCCATGAAGACCAGGCCCGGACCGCGGACGGGTTCGGCGTACTCGACCACTTCGACGAGGGTCGTCGTGCCGCCTTTGGCGACGGCGCCCAACGATTTCTCCAGGATGGTCGTCAAGCCGCCGGCCTTGTTGCCGGGGGAAGGGTTGTTGTTCATTTCGGCGCCGTTGCGCGCGGTGTACGCTTCCCACCAGCGGATGCGGCCGACGAGCTTCTCGCCCACCGCTTGGTCAACGGCGCGGCGGGTGAGCAGATGTTCGGCACCGTAGATTTCGGGCGTCTCGGAGAGGATGGCGATGCCGCCGCAGGCCACCAAGCGATCAACCGCCGCACCCAACGCGGGATTGGCGCTGATGCCAGAGTAACCGTCAGAGCCGCCGCACTGCAGGCCGACGCAGAGGTGCCGAGCCGAAACGGCCTCACGCCGGAAGCCCGCCACGGTGGGCAACATCGCCTCGAGTCGGGCGACGGCTTCGCCGACCGCCCGCACCGTGCCGCCCGACCCTTGGATGGTCATGGAGGCGACGAGCGGCCCCGGTTCCAGCCGGGCCCAGTCGAGCAACGCACCGACTTGGTTGACTTCGCAGCCGAGGCCGATCACGAGGATGCCCGCAAAGTTCGGATGCCGCGCGTAGCCGGTGAGGGTGCGACGCAAGATTTCCATCCCCTCGCCCCGGTCGCTCATGCCACAACCGGTGGTGTGCGTGATCGGCACGACGCCGTCCACCCCCGGGAAGGCCCCGAGCTTCGTCGCGTTCATCACGTCGGCAATCCGGCGCGAGACGGTGGCGGAACAGTTCACCGTGGAGATGATGCCGAGGTAGTTGCGGGTGGCGACCCGGCCGTCGGCACGCCGGATGCCCAGGAAAGAGGCTGCCCGCGCCGGGGGCGCCGGCCGGCGGTCGGCACAAAAGGCGTAGTCGCGGACGAAGTCGTGCATGCCGAGGTTGTGGACGTGCACGTGGTCGCCGGGCGCGATCGGCGCGGCTGCAAACCCGATGATCTGGTTGTACTTCCGCACCGGCTCACCCACCGCCAAGGCGCGCACGGCGATTTTGTGGCCGGCCGGCACCGGCTGCCGCAGGGACACGCGCTCAGTCGGAAGCTCGGTGCCGGCCGGCAGTTCCGCCGCGGCGATGACGACGTCGTCTTGGCCGTGCAATCGGATGGTTTGGGCGGCGGCGAGGAGTTCGGCGGTGGCCATGGAAAGAAGTGTGGCTCTTTTCGCGTCTCTTGTCCCTGGTCTCTTTGCGCGAGGGTGCGGGTGGGGCTGGTTCGCGGCGCCGGGCCGCAAACCACCCTGCGGTGCCGCCAGGGTCGTTCCACGCAGGCACCCTCCAGCCGGCCAGCCGTTCACCCCGAAAGCCGCCCATACCTTCCGGCTGGGGGTAAACGCCCCACCGGGTCATCCGCATGTCCGGCTTCCACCTTCCGGATTCCCCCCTTTTCCCCTTCCTCCGTTCACGGCCTTTGCGCCCCGGTGACGCCGACGTAGACGGCGTACAGCGTGGTGGTAATAAACAGCCGATTTCGGCGCGGACCGCCGAAGGTAAGGTTGGCGACGGGTTCAGGCACTTTGATCTTCCCAAGCAGGGTTCCGTCGGGCGCGTGGCACTGGACGCCATCGCCCGCGCTCACCCAGACGTTCCCCTGCGCGTCGGCCCGCAATCCGTCGGGAACCCCCGGCAAGACCTCCGTGAAAACGCGGCCATGGGCGAGTTCGCCTGCGGGCGTGACGTCAAACACGCGCACATGGCCCGGGCCGGCGGGGTCGTGCGACCGCCCGGAGTCGGCGATGTAGAGGCGGCTTTCATCCGGCGAAAAGGCGAGGCCGTTCGGCTTGACGAAGTCGCGGGCCACGGCCCGCAGTTCGCCGGTGTCCGGTTGGAGGCGGAACACGTACGCGCCCCCGTATTCCGGCGGGGCGGCGTACCCTTCGTAATCGGCCAAGATGCCGTACGGCGGATCGGTGAACCAGACGGTGCCGTCGGATTTGACGACCACGTCGTTTGGCGAGTTGAGGCGCGCGCCTTCGAAGCCATCGGCCAGGGTGATGATGGTGCCGTCGGGTTCGGTCCGGGTCACGCTGCGGGTACCGTGCTGACAAGTGACGAGGCGGCCCTGGCGGTCGCGGGTGTTGCCGTTGGCGTAGCCGGAGGGGTTGCGGAACGTCGTCACGCGACCGTCCAGCCAGCGCAGGAGCCGGTTGTTCGGGATGTCGCTCCAGACCAAGTAATCGCCGTCGGCAAAGTAGACCGGCCCTTCGGCCCACAAGGTGCCGACGTGCAGCGGTTCGACCCAGGCGTTGCCAGCCGCGAGGTAAAGGAAACGTTCGTCGTGGACTTCGAATTCGTTTTTCAGGCCGAAAGGTCGAGGCATGGGGTCAGAGAAGGGAACGGGTGGTTCAACGGTGGCGGGCGACGGTGCGGCCGTACACCAAAAGCATGGCGAGGATCGTGGCGCCGTAGATGATTTGACGGCCGGCCTGCGGCATCTGCAACACGGAAAGCATGCTTTGCAGCAGGCAGATGAACAGGACGCCGAGGACGGTGCCGACGTAGCGGCCGCTGCCGCCGAGGATGTTGGTGCCGCCCAGCACGACGGCGGCAATCGCCGGCAAAACGTAGGCGTCGCCCATGCCTTGGTAAGCGCGGGACGAATAACCGGCGAGGAGGATGCCGCCGAGCGCGGCCGCGCACCCCGACAACGTGAAGCAGCCGATGATGACCAGACGCGTGCGCACCCCGGAGAGGTAGGCCACGCTTTCGCGGTTACCCACCGCGTAAATGCCGCGGCCGAAAGTGGTGGCCCGCAGGAGGAACACGATCACCAGGGAGACCAGGAGCCAGACCAAGGCGGCGTGCGGCACGCCGAACGTGGACCCGACGGCGAGCGCCTGCATCAGCGGAGTCGCGTGGGTCTGCGGCGCAAACCCGCCCGAGTAGAGCACCATCAGCCCTTGGAGTACGGCGTTCATCCCAAGCGAGAAGATCATGGAGGGAATGCGCAACACGGCCACGCCGGTGCCGTTGAGGACCCCCACCAAGGCGCCGCACAACATCCCGAGCGGCAAGGTCAAGGCCGTGACCGGGCCGTGCGCACTGCCGATGGCCGTGGCCATCATGGCTCCGGTGGTGACCGTCCACGGCACCGAGAGGTCGATCTGCCCGAGCAGGATGACCAACATCTGCCCGGCGGCGATAACGCCAAGGAACGAGGCCACCTGAACCTGCTGCAGGAGATAAGGTACGGAAAGGAAGTTGCGGTTCAGCGTCGCGCCGAAGGCGAGGATGGCCAGGATGCCGCCGGCCGAAATCAGGATCGGGAGATCAGGCCGGCGCCTCATGCGAAAAGGTCCAAGTTGTTCTTCTTGCGCAAGGCTTGCCACGACCCCAGCGAGACCGCGGCCAACAGGACCAAGCCGGCAAAGAGGGGCTGCCATAACGCCGGCGCGCCGAAAACAAAGAGCAGGTCGCCGATGGTGCGCAACACAAACGCGCCGAGGATCGAGCCGAGGATGCCCCCCGTGCCGCCGAAGAGCGAAGTGCCCCCGAGGACGACGGCGGCGATGCTGTTGAGCGTGTAACTCTCCGCCTGAGGCGCGCTCGCCTCCCCGGACAGGGCGATGAGGGCGAGCAGGAGACCGGCCGCCGCCGAAAGCACCCCGGCGGTCGCGTACGCGAAGAATTTGGAACGGGCGACCGGGACGCCGGACATGTACGCAGCGGCCTCGTTGGAACCGACCGCGTAACAGCCGCGCCCAAGACTGGTCCGTTTTAGCGGCACCCACACCAGGACTGCCGCGCCTAAAAGCAAAGCGAAGGTCGTCGGCACGAGGCCGCCGAGGTTGTAGGTGAGCGCGGCGCTCACGGCGGCGCGGACGCCCCCGCCAGGGGTCGGCCGGAGCAGGAGGGCCAACCCGAGGTAGATGGCGCCCGTGGCCAGGGTAGCGATGATCGGTTGAATCCGGCCGAACACGATCACGGAGGCGTTGGTCAGGCCCGTGGCCAAACCGCTGAGGAGCGTCAGGCCCACCCCGAGCGCCACCGTGCCCGGCGACCCGGTGACGGTGACGGACGCGACGCAGGTCGCCAAGGTCATGCTCATCCCGATCGAGAGGTCGAGCCCGCCGGTGAGCGCCGGCAAAGTCTGCGCGACGGCGATGAGCGCTAAGACCGTCGCCTTGTTGGAGACCGTCGTGAGGACGTCGATCGTGACCGGCCGCGACTGGTGGGTAAGGAAAAGCCCGAACATGAGGGCGAAAGTGAACCCCGCCGCCCATGGACCGGACGGCAGCCGGAACCGGCGGTCGACCGCATGGGGCGCAGGCTTGGCGCGACGCGGCGCAGCGCCGGCAAACGGTTCCCGGT
>CAXUNV010000035.1:11011-17363 GCA_964252355.1 uncultured Chthoniobacterales bacterium
GGAGGGGCCGAGGAACGAGCCGTCCGCAGAGACCCGGCCGTCACCGCCGCCCGTACCCACACCCGCCGCCACCGCCTCCGTCCCGGTCGCGACCTCCTGCGTCTGCAGCGAATGGGCAAGGACGTTGTATTCGTTCAGCTCGGGGCCGGACAACGCCGCCGTGACCCGACCACCGTAAAAGATGAGGACCCGGTCGCAAAGGCCGATCAGCTCTTCGTAATCGGTGGTGTAAAGCAAGACGGCTTTACCCGCTTCGGCCAAGCCGCGCAGCAGCCGGTAAATTTCCTCCTTGGTGCCGACGTCGATGCCGCGGGTCGGGTCGTTGAGCAGCAGCACCTGAGGGTCCGTCAGCAGCCACTTGCCGACGACGATCTTTTGTTGATTGCCTCCGGAAAGGGTGTCTGCGGCCAAACGGGGGTCGGGCGCCTTGATGGCCAGTTGCTGCACGGCCCGGTGGATGGCGTCGCGCTCGCGGCGGCCGTCGATGAGGCCGCCCCTGCTGACCGCCCGGTCGGCCGCGAGCACCAAGTTTTCTCCGACCGAAAGGCGCAACAGCAAACCTTGCGTCTTACGATCTTCCGGAATCAGGGCGAGGCGGAACCGTCGCGACTTGGCCTCGGCCGGGTGGTGAACCTTCCGCGAATGGCCACCGACCGTGACTTCGCCTTCCACGTGGCGCAGGACGCCGAAGAGGGCCAGCAGCAACTCCGCCTGGCCCTGGCCGGCCAACCCGCCCAAGCCGACGATTTCACCGGGCCGGACGGCCAGCGAGACGTCCTGGATGGTGTCGTACCAGCGCAGGCCCTGTACCTCTAGGACCGGCGCGGCCTCCGCCACCGGCAGGCCGCCTTCATGACCGGCCATGCCGACGCCTGCCGCCGCCAACGCCGCACGCTTGTTCGGGTAGGCGCCGCTGACCTCGCGCCCAATCATCATGGCGACCATTTCGGGGACGGTACGGGCTGCGGCCGGGAAGACGTCGATGCGGCGGCCGTTGCGGAACACCGAACAGACGTCGGCGATGACCTTCATCTCCTGCATGCGATGGGAGATGTAGAGGACGCCGACGCCCCCGTCGCACAACCGGCGCATCAGGTCGTACAAATGCCGCACATCTTTGGCCGGCAAAGCGGAAGTCGCTTCGTCCAAAATGATCAGCCGAGGTCGGCGTCCGAGCACTTTGGCCACCTCGACGAGTTGGCGCTGGGCCAACGACAGGTCGCGCACCCGGGCGTCGGGGCTCACTTCGGGGCAGCCCGCCTCGTCGAGAAGCGTCCGCGCGCGGCGCCGTTGCTCCCCGCGGTGGATCAGGCCGAAACGTCTGGGCGGGTTCTGGATGCAGAGGTTGTCGGCGACGGACAGGTCCGGCAACAAAGAGAGCTCTTGGAAGATGCAGCCGATGCCGTGGCGCAGCGCGTCGACCGGCGACCGGAACCGCACCGGCCGGCCTTCGACAAACATTTCGCCGGCGTCCGGTTGCACGACCCCGGCGATGACCTTCATCAAGGTGCTTTTGCCGGCACCGTTCTCCCCGAGCACCGCGTGCACGACGCCCGTGGCACAACTGAACTCCACGTCCGCGAGCGCCGTCACGCCGCCGTAACGCTTGGTGACACCCTGCAGGTGTAGAAAAGGAGTGGCCATCGGGACGCGCGCGCCAAAAAGGGGCTGGATCACCAGAGTTGGACCGGCCGGGGCGCCCCACACCGGTCACCGGCGTCGGAGGCGGGCGCCCCACGCGCCGCGGGGCCGAGGGTCGGGCCGCCGCTCGAAAGGCAGCCAGCCGCGCGGTTTCACTGGTTGGATTCGGATTGGCCCATGAGCTTCACCGGATCGATGACGATGTCGCAGGCCGGAAAGGAATTTTCGGCGAAGAAGTCGTCGGAAAGGTCGGGGAAATAGTTCACCCCGGGCTTGAGCTGTTCGTAATTGGTGGACGGGATCGGCGCCGAGACGTACTGCGGCAGGGCTTGGCCCTGCAACGCGGCCAACGCCACGTGGAGCGACATGGCCGACAGCGCGGCCGATTGGCCGACCGAAAGTCCTTTCAGGCCGTCCTTCGCGTGTTGGGCCATCAGCTTGCGGAAGCCGTTCTCGGCCTCGCCGCACACCGGGATGAACGGGTGGTTGGCGTTCATCAGCGCCCGGCAAGCGCCAGTGCTGCCCCCTTGGGTGTAGAGGCCGTCGAAGTGACCGTTCACAGCGATGGCGTCAGCCACCGCCTTTTGGGTGGTGCCGTCGTCCCAGTTGCCGACGACTTCGGTGATCTTGATCCCCGGATGCTTCTCCATGATCTCGCGGAACCCGTTGTGCCGGTCGCGATCGACCGAGTTGCCGGGCAACCCGCGCACCTCGATCACCTTGGCGTTGCCGACGTTGGCCATGTGCGACTCCAACCAGCGGCCCGTCATCCGGCCGATCTCGGGTTGGTCCTCGTTCACTTGCAGGATTTCGTCGGTGTCGAGCACGTTGTCGAAGGCGACGAGGACGACGCCCGCGGCCTTGGCCCGCTTGATCACCGGCTTGAACGCCGAGGGGTTGACCGCAAGGAACAACACCGCATCAAAACCTTCGTTGATGAAGTTATCGATGGCCCCGATCTGGGCCGCGACGTCCGTGCCGGTGCTCACGACGCGCAGTTCCTTGATGAGGGGTTTCACGTCGGGGGTGTCGGCGTAAGCCTTCAGGCTTTTGATCATCTGAATCCGCCAGGTGTTGCCGACGAAGCCGTTGGCCAGGGCGATCCGGTATGGACCTTTCTTGGCCGGGAACTGAAGGGTTTTGGTCGTCGGACTGAACGGCTTAAAACAGTCGCTGTCGGAGCCGGCGGCAAAGGTGGGATGGGGCAAAACGGCCGCGGTCAGCGCGGCCAGGGCGAAGCAGGCAGGAATTTTCATGGGCGGCTGGGGCAGTTTCAGGGACAGCCACCCCGGACCGCGCACGCCGTGCTAAGCACGGTGGAACGCAAAAAGGACCGATTGGCGCCACCGCTCTTGGCATGCGGCGCTCCGTTCCGGGGGGACTGCCAAGGTCAATTGGGCAACGTCACCCTGCCAGTCTGCCCGGGACCGGCGCAAGCCTTTTCGCCGGACCGGCGGCAGTTCGGCCCCGCCGTCCGCGGGTGACCAGCACGGCTGGAGACGAGAGGGCGTGGCGGCGGACCTAAAGGGGTCCGCCGCTTCCGCCCGGGCCCCACGTGCCACCCTTTACTTTTTGGCTTTAGGCGCTTGCTTGGCAGCCGCCGCGTTCTGTTTGCTCTTGGCGGCGGCGGCCGCTTTGGCCTGTTTGTGCGCCGTCTGCTTCTGCGTCGATTTCGGGGACTTGTCGCCCATGTCCGACGATCCTAGGCCGCTGTCCGGCGCTGTCAAAGGCGTTCTGAAAAACTGTTGGGGTTTTGGGCGAACCGGCGGCCGCGGCAGGGGGTCGCCTGACCCCGTTACCCATCGGGATCACCTTGGGTCCACGCTCGCCAGGGTTGATTGGTGAGCCGACATTCACCCGGCTGGGGGGACGGCCGCAGGCGCCGTGGCGCGGGCGGTCACCGCGCAAAGTTGGCGGACCGCGGTCTGGTACTCCTCCTCCGTTTTGGCGACCTCTTTCAACCCAGCCCCGGCGACGGTGAAGAAGCGGGCGAACCCCTCGGGACTGCTGAACACGCCAAGGTCAACCTCGTCCTCGGCCAACAAGCGCGTGACCCACCGGGCGAGCAGGGCGACAAAACTCTCCTCGAGCCGCTGTGCCTGCGCACGGGTCAACTCGGCGTCAACGGCCAGCAATTCGGCCCCGTGGGGCGAGGCGTGCAGCAGCCGGTAAAATGGGAGATCTTTGGCCAGAAGAGTCGCTGCCAAGTTGTCGGCTAAGGGACTGGCCGGATCCCAGGCGGCGGTGGCGGCGGTGAGCGCGTCGCTCACCAGCCAGTCGGCCAGGCTCGCGACCAGAGCGCGCTTGTCGCGGAAACGCACGTAGAGCGTCGCGCGGGCGACGCCGGCCTCGGCGGCGACGTCCGCGAGGCTGGTACGCCCGAAGCCGTGGCGGGCGAAGAGGGTCCGTGCCGCCCGTAAGAGGCGCCGGGTGACTTCGTCGGACAGATTATACATAGATTGTCTATTGTGTTTACGCCGCGGCGCCGTGATAAGTTGCCTCATGTCGGCCAAAGGTCAGGTGCTCGTCTCCGGCGGCTCCGGGTACATCGCCGGTTTTTGCATCGCGCACTTGGTGAAAGACGGGTGGCGCGTGCGCACCACCGTCCGCCAACTGGCGCGTGAGGGGGAAGTGCGCCGGGCGCTGGCTAAACTCGTCCAAGTGGGGAATGCGTTGGACGTTGTTGCCGCCGACCTGAACGCCGACGCGGGTTGGCGCGAAGCCGCGCGCGGCTGCGATTACGTCCTGCACGTCGCTTCACCCCTCCCTCCGCGCAGTCCCCGGAGCGATGACGAACTGGTGCGGCCCGCGCGCGACGGCGCACTCCGGGTGTTGGCCGCGGCGCGCGCCGAGGGCGTGCGCCGGGTGGTGTTGACCGCCTCTAGCGCCGGAGTTGCCTACGGCCGGGGCGGCCGCACGACCCCGTTCACCGAGGCCGACTGGTCGGATGAGACGAACCGAACCGACACCTCCGCTTACGTGCGTTCGAAGACGATTGCCGAACGGGCCGCTTGGGATTGGGTGAAACGGGAGGGTGGCTCGCTGTAACTGGTCACCGTGCTTCCCGGGGCGGTGCTCGGGCCGGTGCTGGGTCGCGACTTCTCCGCTTCCATCGACATCGTGAAAAAACCCCTGGATGGTGCGTTGCCCGGACTTCCCCGGTTCGGCTGGCCGTTGGTCGACGTGCGGGACATCGCCGACCTGCACCATCGGGCCATGCTCGCACCGGTCGCCGCGGGACAACGTTACATCGGCGCAGGCCCGTTTTACTGGCTGCGTGACGTGGCGGCCGTGCTGCGTGCACGGCTGCCGCAAGCGGCCAAACGCGTACCCCGTCGATCGCTGCCAAACTTCCTGGTGCGCGCGTTTGCGCGGTTTGACCCGGTTGTGCGCAACCAGTTGTTTGAACTGGATAAGCCGCGGCCCGTCTCGGACGCAAAAGCGCGGTCGGAACTCGGCTGGCGGCCCCGTCCGAATGAGGAGGCCATCGTGGCGACTGCCCAGAGCCTGCTCGACGAAGGCTTGGTGCGGGTTTGAGGCACGCCGGGCGGTGCGGGGCACGTGCTTCGCGCAGGCCAAAAGTCGAAGGCCAAAGGTCAAGTGGCAAAGGCCAAAGGCCAAAGGGGCGGAAACGCGGCCATCTTGCCTGCGGCAGCCCCTGGTTTGGCCTTCATCATGCCGCGGAGCGCCACGCCACCGGAGGCCGTCCTACGAAGGCTCCCCTGCGTGCGCGAGCCACTCTTCTGCCGTGTAGCGCGGCGTGATGTACTGGGAGCAGTTCCAATCGTACGCCAGCACGCGCAGCAGGAAACCGCGCTCGACGAGCGTTGCCGGCAACTCGCGCCAGCGCAGCCGCGCAAGGTCGGCGCCTTCGTAGGTGACGGCCGCTTCCGCCCAGAGCTTGAGACGGTAGCGGTTGGGGTAATCCATCAAGAAGAGGCAGGCGCGCCCGGTCGCTTCGACGTTGCCGGCGGAGATGTATTGGCGGTTGCCGCGCAGGTCGGCGAAGCCGAGCAAATTTTCACCCAGCACGCGCAGGAATCCCGGCGGCCCGCCGCGGTGCTGGACGTAGGGCCAGCCGTTCTCGCCGATGGTGGCCAGGTAAAAACTGTCGCGCTCGGCGATGAACGCCGTCTCTTCCTCGGTGAGGCGCACCCGGCGTTCGACGCCTGCTAGCCGCGCCTGAGCGGGGCGGGAACCCATGCGCTCCTGCACGGCGCGGACGCTCGGAGTGAAGGCAAGGTCGCCAAAATTGTGGATGACCGGAACGGCATCGGGACCGTGCGCGGCGGGGTCAGGCAAGGGTTCCATCGGCTGCACGGGCGAGGATCGTGCATCTGTGCCATGTGCCGCAAGCCGAGGATTGGCCGGCGGCCAGACCAGACGGGCGGGACGCGCGGGCTCCCCTCGCCGATGGCGCAGCCGGCGGTAGGCGTCGCACCAACACCGTCCCGTCGGGCCAAGTCGGCCAGCGAAGGCGTCTCCTCCCGGGCTCACACCCGGACCGAACGATAGGCGGCTGCGCCAGGGCCACTCCTTCAGTGATGGCCACGGCGATGCGCTGGAGGCTAGCTGACACCCTCACGATCAGCAACCCGCCCACGATCCAGCCCGGCGACGATCCGCTGGGCACCCAAGCTACCTTGGCAAGCGCGCGACGCGGTGCCACTGTGTCCGCACCGACGCTCGTTTCGTTTCCCCCACATCACAC
>CAXUNV010000036.1:0-1847 GCA_964252355.1 uncultured Chthoniobacterales bacterium
CCCGCCCCCCCGCCCCCCCCCCCCCCCCCCCCCCCCCCCGGGCTCGCCCGCGAGCTCCGGCCCCACGTAAAACGTGGCTTGGCGGCGGGTTAGGCAAAACAATTTTTGGCCTACCAATCCACAGGAGGTGGGCGCCATCCAAGCCGCACGCCGCACCAAACCTCCCCACCCAGAGACCAGGGACAAATGACAAGAAACCAGAGAACCCAACCGCCTACGCCAAATTCTCCGGGTTCAAGGCTTCCAGCTCGGCCACGACGAACCGGCCGTCTTTACGGACCAAGCGCCCGTCGAACCGCACCTCGCCACCGCCGAATTCCGGCCGTTGGATGCTGACCAAGTCCCAGTGGACTTGGCTCCGGTTGCCGTTGTCGGCGCGCTCGTAGGCCTGGCCCGGTGTGAAGTGGAACGAACCGGAAATCTTCTCGTCAAACAGGATGTCGCGCATGGGGTGAAGGATGTGCGGGTTGAAACCGAGGGCGAACTCGCCGACGTAGCGCGCGCCTTCGTCCGAATCCAGGATGGCGTTGAGACGCTCCGCTTGGTTGGAGGTTGCCTCGGTGATTTTGCCGTCCTTGAAGGTGAGTTGGACGCCGTCGAAAGCGGTGCCTTGGTAAACGGTCGGCGCGTTGTAACGGATCGTGCCCTCGACGGAGTCGCGGACGGGTGCGGTGAAGACTTCGCCGTCCGGGATGTTGTGCGAGCCGCCGCAGGTGATGGTGGGAATGCCTTTGATGCTGAAGCGCAGGTCGGTGCCGTCGCCCAGGATGCGCACCTCGTCGGTGTCGTCCATCAATGCCTTCAAGGCGGCCATGCCGGGTTCCATGCGCGCGTAATCGAGCGTGCAAACCCGGAAGTAAAAATCTTCGAACGCCTCGGTGCTCATCCCGGCCATTTGGGCCATGGACGGCGTCGGCCAACGCAGCACCACCCAGCGGGTTTGGTTGACCCGCCGGTCGAGCACCGGTTTGAGCGCGCGGTTGGCCAGGGCCAAGCGGTCGGCCGGCACGTCGGAATCTTCCGTGATGTTGTGGCTGCCGCGCAGGGCGACGTAAGCATTCATGCGTTCCATGCGGTGCAACTCGTAGCCGGCCAGGAGCTCGTACTGCTCCGGCCGAGCCTCGCGCAGCAACTCCCGGCGGACGGGGCCCTGGTGCAACGCCACGTGCGGGATGGCGCCCCGTTGGCGGGCGCTGCGGATGAGCGCGATCACGATCTCAGACGGCACGTCGGATGCCTCGATCAAGAGGTGTTCGTCGGGCTGTAAGGCGGTGGAAAACCCGGTCAAAACTTCCGCGAGGTCCGCGTATCGTGGATCGATCATGCCAAGAGAGTCCGGTTGATAATTCGGCGTGGCAACCCTAATTCAGGGGATCGACCCCCGTCGCAAAGTCGTCGACCGCACCGAGGCGCCCAGGCTACGCGAGGCCTACGCCGGCCGTACCCTGGTATTCACCAACGGTTGTTTTGACCTGCTTCACGTCGGCCACGTGCGTTACCTGCACCAAGCGCGGGAGTTGGGGGACGCCTTGGTGGTGGGGCTAAACGGTGACGGCTCCGTGCGCCGGTTGAAAGGTCCGTCGCGCCCAGTGAACCCGGCCGAGGCGCGGGCGGAGGTGTTGGCCGCGCTGACGGCGGTCGACCACGTGGTGGTCTTTGAGGAAGACCGGGCGACCGCGCTCCTCGCCGCCTTGCGCCCGGACGTCTACGTCAAGGGCGGCGATTACACGCTGGAAAGTCTGCACCCCGAGGAGTCGGCCGCCTTGGGGGGGGGGGGGGGGGGCGGGGGGGGGGGGGGGGGCGGGGGGGGGGGTTGGGACCCGGGGGGGGGGGGTGGGGGGGGGGGG
>CAXUNV010000036.1:1857-2548 GCA_964252355.1 uncultured Chthoniobacterales bacterium
CGTTGGGCGCGCGCGTCGTCCTCGTGCCGGCGGTGCCGGGTTTTTCGACCACGTCGTTGCTGGAGGGGAGGAGGGAAAAGGCGTGAAACCGCCGCTGGCGCTCGGCGTCCTCGGTTCGGGTCGCGGGTCCAATTTCGCGGCCATTCTGGAGCGGATCCGGGATGGCCGGCTACACGCGCGGGTGGTGCTGGCGGCCTCGGACGCGCCGGACGCGGGCATTTTGCGCTTGGCGCAGGCACACGGCGTGCCGACTTACCTCATCCCGCCGGGCCGGTTTCGCACCAAGCTTGAGCCGGAGGCGGAGGCCGCCCTGGCGCAACGGTTGCGTGAGGCGGGGGTCGAGGTGTTGGTGCTGGCCGGATTCATGCGCATGGTCAAGGCGCCACTGCTCGGGGCTTTCCCGCGCCGGATCATCAACGTGCACCCTTCGCTGCTGCCGAAATACCCCGGGCTCGAGGCGTGGCGGCAGGCGTTGGCGGCAGGCGAGTCGGTGACGGGTTGCACGGTCCACTACGTCGACGCCGGCATGGACACGGGGGAGGTCATCGCCCAGCGCGAGGTGCCGGTGCTGGAGGATGACACGCCCGAAGCGTTGCATGCCCGCATCCAACGGGCCGAGCACGAGCTCCTGCCGGAGGTCATCGCCCGCTTCGCCGGAGGCGCAGCCGGCGAAAAGAGAAATTACAAATGC
>CAXUNV010000036.1:2580-4049 GCA_964252355.1 uncultured Chthoniobacterales bacterium
GAGTGCGCCGCCCGCCTTGCCTTTTTAGAAGGTGTAACCCACTGTGCGGGTGCTATGAAGAAAATCGAGGCGATCGTAAAGCCTTTCAAAATGGAGGATGTGAAGGAGGCTTTGACGGAGATCGGCATCGAAGGGATGACGGTCAGCGAGGTGAAAGGGTTCGGGCGCCAAAAGGGGCACACGGAAATCTACCGGGGCAGTGAGTACACCGTCGATTTTCTTCCCAAGGTGAAGTTCGAAATTGTCGTGCCCGACGACCGGGTGAGCCGGGCGGTGCAAACCATCGTGGAAGCGGCGAAAACAGGGAAGATCGGCGACGGCAAGGTTTTTGTGATCCCCATCGACGAAGCCGTGCGGATTCGGACGGAAGAGCGCGGCGAGGCTGCCATCTGACGCGGGCTTACCGGACCCGTTGCCGCCCACGTCCCATGCACGAGGCCCACGCCCACCTTCCGCCCGACCTGCAAGGATCGGTCGTCTGCGAGGACGTCCGCCAGGAAGTGAACGGCATGCAGAGTCTGGTGGGCGTGCTGCAGGCGATCCCGGCGCGCGCCCTGCCGGTGGGCGTGCTGAAGCTTTGCGTCTGGACCCGGTGGTGTGGCAGCGTGGGGCGTTTCCGGCCGCCCCCCCGCATTTTGGACGTCGACGATCGTCGGGTGATCGCCGAATCCGAGCTTCAGTTCGAACTCGACGGCCTGGAAAACCACGTCACCAACGTCAACCTCTACGGCGGGATCCAGTTCCAGCAGTTTGGCGCGCACCACGTCGAAATCCTCCTGGATGGCGACCTTGCCCTCCGTTATCCTCTGCCTGTGGTCAAGGTTTGACCCGGCCGCGCGCCGTTCCCGGCGCGGACGCCGCGAGCGTCACGCGCCGCGCCGCGACTGCCTTTTCCTGTGTCCGCCCCCATGAGCAAGCACATCGAATCGCACCTGATCGAAAACCGCATCTTCAAACCCGGTAAGGCGTTCGCCAAATCCGCGTTGGTCCCCAGCATGGCGGCTTACCAGGAGATGTACCACCAATCGATCAAGAATCCGGAAAGGTTTTGGGCCAGCCAAGCCGCCGAACTGCTCCTCTGGCAAAAGAAATGGAAGACGGTGCTGACGTGGCAGGAGCCTTATGCGGAGTGGTTCGCCGGCGGCAAGCTGAACGTGTCGGAGAACTGCCTGGACCGCCACCTGAGTGGTCCCCGCCGCAACAAGGCGGCCATCCTCTGGGAAGGTGAACCGGGCGAAAAACGGACTTTGACCTACCAGCAGTTGCACCGGGAAGTCTGCAAATTTGCCAACGTTCTCAAACGCAACGGCATTACCAAGGGCGACCGGGTCATCATCTATCTGCCGATGTGCCCGGAAGCGGCCATTGCCATGCTCGGTTGTGCCCGCATCGGCGCGGTGCACTCGGTCGTCATAGGCGGCGTGAGCGCCGCAGCCCACAACGCCCGCCACAACGAAACACAAGCCAAA
>CAXUNV010000036.1:4059-15059 GCA_964252355.1 uncultured Chthoniobacterales bacterium
ATCAAGGACCGCATCAAGGATAGCCAAGCCAAGATGGTGATCACGGCGGACGGTGGTTACCGCCGCGGCAGCATCGTGCCGCTCAAGCGCAACGTGGACGAGGCGCTGCGGGACAACGAGGGCATCGAGCGAGTCATCGTGTTCCGGCGCGCCAACAACGAGATCTCCATCAAGGAAGGCCGCGACGTCTGGTGGCACCGCGAGATGGACTACGTCAAGGCCGACTGCCCCG
This sequence comes from uncultured Chthoniobacterales bacterium, assembly GCA_964252355.1. GTDB lineage: Bacteria > Verrucomicrobiota > Verrucomicrobiia > Chthoniobacterales > JAFAMB01 > CAXUNV01. The sequence continues at coordinate 4,292 of CAXUNV010000036.1, forward strand.
CGGACCCCGTCGATGCCGAAGACCCGCTTTTCATCCTTTACACCAGCGGTTCGACGGGCAAACCGAAAGGCATTTTCCACACGACGGCCGGTTACCTCCTCGGGACGACCATCACGACGAAGTACGTGTTCGACCTGCGGGAAGAGGACGTCTACTGGTGCACGGCCGACATCGGCTGGGTCACGGGCCACAGCTACGTGGTCTACGGGCCGTTGAGCAACGGCGCGACCGTCTTGATGTACGAAGGCGCGCCGAACTGGCCCGAACCCAACCGGCTTTGGGAGATGGTGGAAGAGTACGGCGTAACGATCTTTTACACGGCGCCAACCGCCATCCGCGCCTTCATCCGTTGGGGAGACGAGCACCCCAACCGACATAACCTGTCGTCGTTGCGGCTGTTGGGCACCGTGGGCGAGCCGATCAACCCGGAGGCTTGGGTCTGGTACCACACGGTGATCGGGGGTGGACGTTGCCCGATCGTCGACACTTGGTGGCAAACGGAGACGGGCATGATCATGATCACGCCCCTGCCCGGTGCCACCCCGCTCAAACCGGGCACGGCAACCCTGCCGTTCTTCGGGGTCGATGCGGCCGTGGTGGACGATGACGGCAACGAAGTGGGGCCGAACGTCGGCGGCAAGCTCATCATCCGCAAACCGTGGCCGTCGATGCTGCGCGGCATTTGGGGGGACAAAAAACGGTATCGCAAACAGTACTGGAGCGAGGTCAAAGGCGCGTACTTCTCCGGCGATGGTGCGCGCCGCGACAAGGACGGTTATTTCTGGATCGTGGGCCGGATTGATGACGTGCTGAACGTGGCGGGTCACCGCCTCGGCACTTCCGAGATCGAGAGTGCCCTGGTGAGCCATCCCGCCGTGGCCGAAGCGGCGGCCGTGGGGCGACCGGACGAGATGAAGGGGCAAGCGGTGGTGGCGTTCGTCACGCTCAAGGGCGGCGAGCACCCCGGGCCCGACCTGCGGGAACGGCTGCGTCAACACGTCGGCGTGGCGATCGGGGCGATCGCGAAGCCGGACGAGGTCCGCTTCGCCGAAGGTTTACCCAAGACGCGCAGCGGCAAGATCATGCGCCGGTTGCTGAAAGAGATCGCGGGTGGTGGACAGATCACGGGAGACGTGACCACGCTGGAGGATTTCCAGGTGCTGATACGGTTGAAAGGGGAGAAGGAGGAATAGGCGCGCGGCGCGCCGGTTCCCGGTTTCCGGTTCTCCGTTGCCGGTTGCCGGTGACAGCAACCATTGCTCAACGATGCCGGTGGGCGGTTTGAGCCTTGCGGGAGCTAATGCTGCGGCGGGTTTCGGGACCGCACGGGAACCCGGGTAAGCTGCCTCGAGCTGCCAGGAAGGTTCGCCTCATTCCCGCGGTTCGACTCCACCTTTGCTTCCGCAGGCTCAAACCGCCCGGCGACCGTCAATACCTGGTAGCTACTGATTTCTGCCGGCCGGGTTTTCGCCCCACCGGCTCTCACGCACGGGCCGTCCTCTTCCCGACCAGAAACCAGAGACCAAAAACTCTTTACACCCCGCCCTAGGTGCTCGCCCCCTCAAGCGCCGGCCTCTCCTTGTGCCAGTCGGTGCTTTGCTCGTAGGCGTGGGCGACCCGGAGCACCAGCCCTTCCGCGAAGGCGTCCCCCAGGATCTGCAAACCGATCGGCAACCTCTTGCCGTCCGTGTCGCTGAACCCGCACGGCAGACTCACGCCGCAGATGCCGGCCATGTTCGCCGCCAGCGTGAACACGTCGGCCAGATACATGCTCAACGGGTCGGCAGTACGTTCACCAAGTTTGAACGCCGGCGTCGGCGAGGTTGGGCAAACGATCGCGTCCACCTTGGAAAAGGCGTCGGTGAAATCCTGGCGGATGAGCGTGCGCACTTTCTGCGCCTTGAGGTAGTAGGCGTCGTAGTACCCCGAGCTGAGCACGTAGGTCCCGAGGATGACGCGACGCTTCACCTCGGCACCAAACCCGATCTCGCGCGTCCGGCCGTAATGATCTAAGAGGTTGCCGGGCTCATCGGCGCGGAAACCGTACCGGACGCCGTCAAAACGGGCGAGGTTGGCCGAAGCTTCCGCCGGGGCGATGATGTAATAAGTGCTGAGCGCGTGCTCGGTGTGGGGCAAGGAGATTTCCACAATCTCGGCACCCAGCCCGCCGAGATGGTCCACCGCGGCGCGCACGGCTTTTTCCACCTGCGGGTCGAGGCCTTCGAGAAAGTATTCGCGGGGCAGGCCAAGCCGCAGGCCGCGCACGCCCCGTTCTAGGTCCGCCGTCAGGTCGGGGACCTCGCGGTCCAGGGACGTCGAATCGCAAGGGTCCTGGCCCGAGATGACGCCCAGCAGCAACGCAGAGTCGCGCACCGTTTTGGTGAGGGGGCCGATTTGGTCGAGGGACGAGGCGAACGCGACTAACCCGTACCGAGAGACCCGGCCGTAGGTAGGCTTCACCCCGACGCAGCCGCACAACGCGGCCGGTTGCCGGATGGAGCCGCCGGTATCGGAGCCAAGCGCGGCGAACGCTTCGTCCGCCGCGACCACGGCCGCCGACCCTCCGCTTGATCCCCCGGGTGTGCGCGTGAGGTCGTACGGGTTGCGGGTGGGGCCGAACGCGGAGTTCTCCGTGGAGGAGCCCATCGCGAACTCGTCCATGTTGGCCCGGCCAAACGGAATGGCGCCGGCCGCGCGCAGGCGAGAAATCACGGTCGCGTCGTACGGCGCACGGTAACCTTCCAAGATCCGCGAGCCGCAAGTGCAGGGTTGACCCTGCACGTTGATGACGTCCTTGATGGCGATGGGCACGCCGCCCAGCGGCTTTTGGACGTCGACCGACGCCGCCTCTTGGAGGGCGCACTCCACGTCAACTGACAGGTAGCCGTGCACCGCGGGGTCTACGGCCGCGATCCGCTCAGCCATCGCCCGCACCACCTCCTCAGGAGAGACTTCGCGCGCGGCGAGTCTTTGGCGCAGGCCGTGAACGTCCGATCTGAAAAGTTCGTTCACGGCGTCAGTCCAGCACCTTGGTCACCAGGAACAAGCCTTGCGCCTGCCGCGGCGCGTTGGCCAAGGCCGCCTCCTTAGGCAAGCTCGGCCGCGGTTCGTCCGAGCGGAACACGTTGTACGTCGGGAAGCTGTGGGCCGTCGGTTCGACGTCGTTCACCTCCAAGCGGTTGAGTTTTGCGACGTGCTCGAGCACCTGGGAGAGTTGCGAGCGGAACGTGGCGATCTCTTCGGGCGACAGTCGGATGCGGGCGAGCGCCGCGACATGTTCGACGTTGATGGGTTCTGAACTCATGGGACCAACCTATCCATAGATGCCGGCCCGGGGGAGGTCAACGGGCGGCGCTGCGCGCGGTTGCCGGTTCTCAGTTCTCGGTTGCCGGTTGCCGACGGTAGGGCAAGGCGAGGGACCTTACCCGCCGCCAGGGTGCAACTGGGCTGATGCCGGCTGCCAGGATCGAGCGCGCCCTTGGCAGACCAGGGCGTCTACCCCCGCCCGCAGCGGTGCGCGGCCCGGGGGGAGGCGGCGGCCGTCCGCGGGCGCCGGGGCGCTTCGGGCGGGCCACCGCGATGCCCGTGCGGACCATCCCGGGGTGTTCCACGCCGGCAACCGGCAACCGAGAACTGGAAACCGGGAACCGCCGCCTCGGCTACAGGTGGTGGATAAGCTGCAGGGCCAAGAACAAGACGCAGGCGCCGGCGATCAACACTGCGACCAGCATTACCAACAGGCGGACCCTGGCCGCGCGTCGCTGGGCGCGGCGCTGCCGTTTCGGGCGTTCCGAAAGGTTTTCCTCGTCGCGGCGCGCCACGTGCAACCGGTCGGAAGCGTCCAGGGGACTGCGCGGGGTCACGGCCCGCATGACGAGCGCCTCGCGTTGGCGCTCCCTCCTTTGTCTCGCGACTTGGGGAGCTTCGGAGATCACCCGCTGCAGATCCTCGATCTGCTTCTGCACATCCTCCTCTTGCCGCGACAATGCCTGCTGCTGGGAATCGATCGGCGATCCCGAAAAACGTTTACGGCTCATGCAAACTCTTCCCTGATCTCAACGGCTGAACAGAAAAACGGCCAGGGCAATGATCCCGAAGAGGATGAGGGGAAGGGTGAACGCCAAACCTCGCTTCAACCAAGCGACGAAACCGAGATCGGCCGGTCCCGGCGCCGGCGCGTGATCGATGGTGCCGGCAGGCTCGATGACTTCTTCGTCCGACTCGGCGTTGATCTTGGTCACGGAACGGTTGAATTCCGCCCGGGCGTCATCGACGGCGCTCAGCGCCTTGCTCAACTCTTTGTGCAGGTCGGCGTTGCTCCAGTTCTTCGGGTTGATGCGGTCCAGGGATTGGAGATGCTGCACGAAGGTGGCGTGGGTGCCGCGGAGCTGCTCCACCCTCTTTTCCGCCTCGTAGGTCTCCCGTTCAATGACCACCATCGAGCGGCTCAGTTTCTCGATCATGTCGGCGCGGCCGCGCTCCAACTCCTCCTGCTTGCGGCTCAATTCCTCAAGCTCACGCTTCTGCCGCTCGATCGTCTCTTGTTGACGCTTGAGTTGCAGCAGTTGCTCGTGCGCGCGCTGAACTTGATCGTCGAGTTCGTCTGGCGAAACGGACGGGTTGTCGGGTGACTCCAAATACGGCTCTCGGACGGGTTCCGCCATGCCCCCCCATCTTCAGGAAATCCGTCCAGACCGCAACGAAAATGTGTCAGGTTTTGCCGTCTTCAGGCACCACGCGGAGGCGGAGCCCAACGCACGGCCCACCCGGCGCGCATTGACGTCTGCGGACGTTCGCCCATGTTGCTGACTTATGCCCGGTGATTACGTCGCCACGATCGGCCTGGAGGTGCACGTCCAGCTCAAAACCAGAAGCAAGATGTTTTGCGGCTGCGCGGTCGATTTCGGCGCCGAACCCAACGTTCACACCTGCCCGGTCTGCCTGGGCCTGCCCGGCGCACTGCCGGTGATGAACCTCGAGGCGCTCAAGATGACGGCCCTTACCGGTCTCATCCTCCGTTGCGAGATCGCGTCGGTCTGCAAGTTCGACCGGAAGAACTACTTCTACCCGGACATGCCCAAAAACTACCAAATCTCGCAGTACGACCGACCGCTTTGCGAACACGGCGCGGTGCCGCTGCACGATCTGTCCTACCCCAAGGATGCCCAGAAAACCATCGTCCACCCGGGTAAGCACGTACGCCTGATCCGCATCCACTTGGAAGAGGACGTCGCCAAGAGTTTCCATTTCGAGACGGCCAGCGGCATCGACTTCAACCGGGCGGGCACACCGTTGATGGAGATCGTTTCGCAACCCGACCTCGAAAGTCCCGAAGAGGCGTTCGCTTACCTCACCTCGCTAAAGCAGGCGCTCGTCTACGGCGGGGTAAGCGATGCGGACATGGAAAAAGGCCAGCTCCGCTGCGACGTGAACGTGTCGGTGCGACCGCGGTCGCAGGAGGCGTACGGCGCGAAAATCGAGATCAAAAACCTCAACAGCATCAGCGGCGTACGGCGTGCGCTCGCGTTTGAAATCCGCCGTCAGATGGAGGCGCTCGATCGGGGCGAGACCCTGCAGCAAGAGACCCGTCGCTGGGATGATGACCTCGGCGAGACGATCCTGATGCGGGTCAAAGAATCGGCGCACGACTACCGGTACTTCCCGGACCCGGACTTGCTGCCGGTACGGACGGAGGCGTTCATGGACGAAGTCCGGTCGCGGGTGCCCGAGCTGCCTTGGGAAAAGCGCGAGCGCTTCGTGCGCCAATTTGAAGTCAGTGCATACGACGCGGGTGTGCTCGCCGACGATTTGGAGTTGTCGGCCTACTTTGAAAGGGCGGCGCGCGGCTCCAACCGACCCAAAACGGTGGCGAACTACGTCATCAACGACCTCCTCAGCGCGCTTGGGTCGACGGGAAGCACCGTGGCGGCGTCGCCGATTCCACCGGAGTCGCTCGGCGCCTTGGTGGCCTTGATCGAGTCGGGGCAGATCAGTAGCAAGCAGGGCAAGGAGGTCTTCGCCGAAGCGTTCGCGACCGGGGAAGCGCCGCAGGCGATCGTCGAACGCAAAGGGCTTCGCCAGGAGAGTGACACGGGTCTGATCGAGGCGTTGTGCGCCGAGGTGATCGCCGGAAATCCGAAGTCGGTGGAGGATTACCGGGCGGGGAAAACAGCCTCGATCAACTTCCTCAAGGGCCAAGTCATGAAGCTATCCAAGGGCAAAGCCAACCCGGCGCTGGCGGGAGAAACGCTCGCGCGCCTGCTTTCGTTGCCATGATGGCGCGTGAGCGCGCGTGATGGCCAAGCGTGAAGGCACGCCCACCAACCCAACTTTTGGCAACCTTGCGCAAGGGGCCGCTGACGCACCCGCCGTTCCGAAATCTCACCCACTGGATGGGCGCTTGGCGGGGGTCGGCTTCTGTGCCGACGGGCGATCGTTGAGCGCCCCGTCGACCCATGCGTCGAGGGCGGGTACCACCGTGGCGGCGGCTTCGGTGTCGGCTTGGCGCTCAGCCAACGCCTGCTGCGCCCGTGCCCCAGACGTCGCCGCGCGGTCGGCCAGAAACTCTCGGGTGGCAGCTGGATCGGCCAAGCCGCGCGCCAGGGCGCTCGCGAGGGCGCCGTCCTGCCAAAGCTCGGGGTTGTCCAGCAAGTCGCGACGTTCCTGCAAATAGCGCCAGACCATGTCGGCGTGTTCTCCGCGATCAGCCACTTCGGCCAACCGTGTGGCCACCGTGCGCCAGCCTTGGTCGGTCGCGGCGGCCTGCGTCTGCAGAAAGCGTGCGGCGAGCTCAGGATCCAACGCCCCGGCCATGGCCTCCAAGTAGAGCCGCCGATCGCTGGCGGCGGTCGCTGACTCCGCCAACGCCTCCAACGTACGGAAGGTTCCCTCGTTCGCGTACCGCCCGGCCACCCGCACGACGGCGGCTTGCAGTCGGTCGGCCGGGGCGTCCGCCCGTGATGCCAGGGCATCGAACCTTCGGAACGCTTCGTCGATGACGCCGCGATCACCGAACCTGCCCAAGCATTCGATGGTTTCGGCGCGTTCGACCGCACTCTCCGGTGGTTCGTTTGCCGCGGGCGTCCAACCGAGACGGGCAAACCCCGGCCGTAGCAGCCCGCACACCGCTTGTTGGAAGCGCGCCCGGCCCGGGTTGCCCGCTTCCAAATCGTCCAGTTTTGCCAAGCCGTCCCGAAACGCGCGCCCGACGTTCAGACTCGGGTCGTCGCGCCATCGGTTCACGAGATCCAAGAACACCGCTACGGGGGTGCGCCGAGTGACGACGGTGGCGAACACGTCCGACACCAAGTTGACCCGGTCGGCCTCACCCAACGCAGCGCTTTGGGCTTCCAGGTCCGACACCAGCGCTGGCTCGTACCAAACCCGAAAATAACCGACGTCGGCTGGGTTGGCCTTTAAGGCCGTCCGGCACGGGCCGGTTTCGAAATTGTCGCTGACCTTCTCAAGGAGCGCGTAGCGGGCGCGTTCGCCCGTCCCGACGTTGAATAGCCCGACGGGCACCGTCCAGGATTGCGCCGCTCCGTCGGTGGTGCCGGCCGTGAGCAGGAACGGCGATTGTTCCAAACTAACCACCCGCCGGTCGTGCACGCATTGCGACGTGACTTTGATCAGCGGGAACCCAGCCTGCAAAAACCAGCGGGGCGCCCACGCGGAGACGTTGCGGTCGGTCTTGCTGTCGAGGGCCGACCAGAAGTCCGCGGCCCGCACCGCTTGCCCATGGTGGAGCGCCGTGTAGCTCCGCACGCCGTCGGCGAACGCTGAGGGGCCCACCAAGGCTTCCACCATGCGCAGGACGCGGCGCACCTTGGGTTCGTCGAAATCGCGGAATGCACCCGTCACCTCCTCACCTCGCAGGGGTCGTTGTAACGGCAGGCTGCCAGGAAGGGCGTCCCGCATCATCTCGGCGTCGAGCGCGGGACGTTCGGCGAGGCGGTCTTTCCACTCCGGGTGGAGACGTTCGCTGGCGTCACCCTCCGCCCACGCCGCCAACCCCGGCCCGAGCCAGAACTCATCCCAAGTGGCGAAGCCCACCAAACTGCCGAGCCACTGCTGAGCCAACGCGTGGGCTATCCTTTGGAAAAGCCCGGCTTCGTCCAAACTTGGTGGGTTGTCGCCCGGGGTAAGGACGTCGCCTTCGGGGTACGCGACAAAACCCCAACCCGTGACGCCGCCGTCCGCAGGCGCGGGTAACGCCACCTGATCCAGCTTTTCCAACGGGAACGGCACCCCAAAGGTTTCCTCATAATGCCGCAGGAGGGTTTTTGTGAGACTCAACGCGTGACGTGCCGCTTCCTCCTTGCCGGGCGTGGTCAGGAACCGTAGGCGAACATCCCCAAACGAATCCTCCACGGCGCCGAACTCGCCGGCGACGAAGCCGAGAAAGTGCAGCGGCATGGCCGGACAATCCGCAAACATCACCATCTTTTCGTCGACGCCGATCGGTTGTTCGGCCACGCGTGAGCCGTTTGAGACGACGCGCAAGCGTTTGGGAACCCTGAGGGAAAGTCGCACCCCCGCCCGGTAACGGGGATCGTCAAAGCAGGGGAAAACTTCGCGCGCCGCGCGCGGTGCCAAGTTTGCGGTGAGGACCTCGCCGGCGGTGTCCGGCAGACCTTGGAGGAACAGGCCGTGGGCCTCGCGCCCAAAGGTGCCGGCAAAGCGCAGGTCCAACTGGTATTCGCCGGGTCCAATCGGGTCCCCGGCGGAGAGCCGCACCGTCCCGGCGGACTCGTCGGCTTCCACCGTCAAGTCCACGGACCGGCCTGCGTCGTCGCGCAGCACGGCTTCGCTGACGTCCAGACGGACGGCGTCCAACACCACGGCAGGTACTGGCGTGTGCACCTGGAGGATGATTTCTTCGGCGCCTTCTAGATGCCCCGTTCGCCACGACGGTTCCAAATGGAGCAGGTAGTGGACAGGCACAACGGCCGGTGCCGGGACCTCTTCCGTCACCGCGGGAGAGTCTGCGGCGCAACAGCCCCCAGCCCATCCCCACCACGTGAGGAGCAGCAGGACGAAGCATGCGCGCATGGACCAGGGGACCGACTCTTAGGAAAGGCCGGCGGGGGGTGGGACGAATAACCCCAAAACCCGGGCAGCGGCAAACGAAAATTGCCGGACCGACCGCTCCCTCACTCGCGGTGGTACGGGAGCCCCGCCAGGATGGTGTGCGCGCGATAGATCTGTTCCAACGCGACCACCAGGGCGAGTTCGTGGGCCAGCGTCTGCTGACCCAGTGACCAGATTTGGTCCGACGCGCGCCGCACGGCGTCGTTTACGCCGTCCGCACCGCCGACCAACAGGCAGACCGTGCGGCGTCCACCGGTCAGCCAACCGTTCAGGATTTCTGCAAAAAGACGGCTGGTCTGTTCAATTCCGCGCGAGTCAAGCAACAGCCGGTACCCGCCTTCGGAGAGGTCCAGCAACGCCGCCGATTCTCGGTCTCGGTCACTCGCCGGCACGACCCTGCGTTCGAACTTGGCGAAGTGCCGGATCCGGCTTTCGTAGAGTGCCGCACCGGCCGCCGCGTAAGGGAGCTTTGGCTTGCCGACCGTCACCACCCGCCACGTCACGACGTTTCACGACGGAACGTTTCCAGCCATTCGCGGTAAGCAAACGGCGAGATCTCGGAAGGCTTGATCTCCGAACGACCTCCCCAGAAGACGTTGGTATAGCTCACCGGCACGCCCGAGGCGCGGAGGTGCTCGTCGATGGCCGCTTTGTGGGCCAGCAGCCGAGGTTTCTCGGTCCCGTGCGCCACCGCCATGATGTTGACGTCCCGAAACTCGGCTCCGGCTTCGCGCCAGTAGCAGTGGGTGAGGATTTCGTGACGTCCCACTTCCGCGCCGGCCAACTCCTCACGGCCCCGAGGCACCGCCCAGTGGAAGAGGGCGTTGAACCGGGTGACGCGGACACCACCGGCCGAGGGCTTCACGTGCTCCAGAAAGGTGGAAAAACGACCGATCACGCCGCGCGCGTTGAGAGCCTCGGCAACCTCCGCAAAAACCTCCGGCGCAATCCCGGCTTCGGCGGCGCGGGCCGTCCAAGGGTGCGAGGTGATTTCGTCGGGTCGAAACTCCCGCTTTAACGCAACCAGCACCCGCCACTCCCTTTCGTCCAGCGTGACTACGCCCGTTGGGATCATCCGGGCGGGCGCAGGGGCGCGCGCACCAGGTTCGATGGTTTTGCGACGCACGTGTCCTACGCCAAGCGCGAAGATGCCTTTTGCAGGCATGATCCGGAACCGCTCCGCCCCGATCACGGGACTGAGTAACCGGCAATGTTCGTCCAGGCTAAAACCTTGCGGTACCTTCAGCGTCGTCCAAAGCCGGTACTCGCTGCCGGCCGTGCCCGGGTCGGTGGAGCGCAAGACGACATGTCCAGAAAAGGGGTCCCGCTCAAACAGGTAGTCGAAAGCGGCGTCGAGGCGCTCACCCGGGACTTTCCAGGCCACCAGGGCGCCTTCAGCCAAGTTGGTGGCCAGCAGCGTCTGCCGAACCCGACGGATGGTGCCCGCTTCCAGCATGGCGCGGATCCGTTCCAACACCGTCCGCTCCGGCAAGCCGCAGCCCTCGGCGATGCGACGAAACGGTTCCCGGTGAAAACCCGCGATCTTGTCTTCCGAAACCGCCAGGATGCGGGCGTTGGTGGGATCAAGGTGCTCGACCGCCGCGTGCGTCATGCGCACGCAGGCTAACACGGGACGTTGCCACCGGCAAAGGGGGTGGATTCCGGGTTCCGCGTTGGG
>CAXUNV010000036.1:15087-17165 GCA_964252355.1 uncultured Chthoniobacterales bacterium
ACCTCGCGGGCGACGCCGGTGGGGCGAAAACCCGGCCGGCGAAGGGCAGCTGCCCTCGATGCGAAATGTCCGCCGGGCGGTTTGAGCCTGCAGCCCGACCCCGCTGGCTGGCACCACGGCCGTTCGGGCGACCTCGGGCCGGGTCTTGCCTCACGGGGCCAGAGTAAAGCTAGCGGCAAGGTCGTTCGAGCCGGCTCAAACCGCCCGGCAACCTTCCACCCCGCTGGCCGCCCGCTTCGGCCGGCCGGGTTTTCGCCCCACCGGGTCGCCCGCGAGGTCCTGCCTTCAGTGCGAAGGGCATCCGTCTCGGGTGCGACGTCCCGCCCGCGACGCGGGGGCAGGCTGGCTCGACGCCTGCCCCCCAAAGGTTCAGATGGCTTTTTCGCCGGTCTCGTCCGTCCGGATGCGGATGGCTTCTTCGATGCCGTAGACAAAGACTTTGCCGTCGCCGATCTTGCCGGTCTTTGCGGCTTTCACGACCGCCGCGGTCGCGGCTTCCACGGTAGCGTCCGCCAGGACGACTTCGATCTTGATCTTCGGTAAGAAATCCACCGTGTACTCACTGCCGCGGTAGATTTCGGTGTGCCCTTTCTGGCGGCCGAAGCCTTTCACTTCGGTCACCGTCATTCCTTCGATGCCCAGGTCTGAAAGGGCTTCTTTCACCTCTTCCAGTTTGAAAGGCTTGATGATCGCTTCAATCTTTTTCATGGGTGCAGGGCTGTGTGGGGTCAACGTTCAAGGACAGGAGGTTTACAAACGGCAAGGGGCGTCAGCCGATGTAGGCCTCCTCGCCATGGTCGGCCAAGTCCAAACCCGTCTCTTCAGATTCGTCGATCGGGCGTAGACCCATCACCGCCTTCAACACGAAGCCGATCACGGCGGTCATCACGGTCGACAACACCAAGGTGACGACGACCGCGCTAAGTTGGGAGGTAAACAGCGGTCCCAACACTTCATCTTTGAGGTTGCTGTTGACGGCCTTCGTAGCGAGCACGCCGGTCAGGAGTGCCCCGATGGTGCCGCCGATGGCGTGCACCCCGAACGTGTCAAGGGCGTCGTCGTAGCCAAGTCGAGGTTTGAGCATGGACACGGCAAAGTACGGCACGACCGCCGCGCAGATGCCGATGATGATGGCGCCCGTGGCGTTCACAAACCCACACGCCGGCGTGATGACGACCAGACCGGCGACGGCTCCGGTGCAATAGCCGAGCACGCTCGCTTTGCCCCGGAGGATCTTCTCCAACAAAGCCCAAACAAAGGCCGCCACAGCGGTGGCCAGCGTCGTGGTCATAAAGGCGTTCGCGGCGATGCCGTCTGCCGCCACGGCACTGCCGGCGTTGAACCCGTACCAGCCGACCCACAGCATGCCGGTCCCAATCATCGTCAGCACGAGGTTGTGCGGTGGGATCGGTTCGCGTTTGAAGCCCAGGCGCGGACCGAGGAGCAGGCAGAGGATCAAGGAACTCCAACCGGACGTCATGTGGACGACGGTGCCGCCGGCAAAATCGATGGCTTTGATGGTGCTGTTCGCATTCCAAATTCCGTTCATGAACCCGGTGATGCCCCAGACCATGTGGGCCATCGGGAAGTAAACCAGAAACATCCAGCAGCCCATGAACACCATCAACGTCGAGTACTTCATGCGTTCAGCGATGGCGCCCACGATCAGCGCCGGGGTGATGATGGCAAACATCAATTGGTACATCGCGTAAACGTTCTGGGAGACCCAGAAGGCGTAGTCGGTGTTCGGACCGGAGTCGACGCCGTTCAGGAAGAAGTATTCAGACCCGCCCAGGAAGGGGCTGTTGAAGTTCTTTCCGAAAACCAAGCTGTAGCCGAACGCCCACCAGAGTACGGTCACCAGGCCCGTGATCCCGAGGCACTGCGCGAGGACCGACAGCACGTTCTTTTTGCGCACCAACCCGCCGTAGAACAGCGCCAAGCCGGGCAACGTCATGAACAGCACCAGGGCGGCAGACGTCATCATCCACGCGTTATGCCCCGGGCCCGGGACGCCGGACAACGTTTTCGTCCCGTCGGTGTTGTTGACGTACGCTTCCAAACTGGCGACCCGGTCC
>CAXUNV010000037.1:0-11581 GCA_964252355.1 uncultured Chthoniobacterales bacterium
TTCGGTTATTCCCGCATCCACAGCGCCTTGGCCAAGGACGGAACGCCTGCATGTTGAGGGTCCCAGGGGCGTGCACGCGGCCGATGCGCACGGGATCGTTGCGGTCGGTGGTTGCCATTCCCAAGAAAGGCAACCGGCTTCCGCAAGGGCCTTGCCCTCGGGCGCAAGATCCGGCCGGGCCGTTGCGCAACGCCCGTGATTTACGCCCCCCCCGGCGGAGCCGCCCCGCCGGGGGGGCGTTTCGGCGTCATCAGCGCCCCGTGCGTTCGCTTTACGCCCGTGGGTAGCGGTCCCCTTGCACGGGGATCTTCGAAACGGCGTCTTCCAGGTGCCGGAGGTCGTCGGCCGTGAGCTCGAGGGCCGCCGCGCCGAGGTTCTCCTCGAGGCGGTGGAGCTTGGTGGTGCCGGGGATCGGCACAATCCAGGGCTTTTGCGCCAGCAGCCAGGCGAGTGCGACCTGCGCCGGCATCGCGCCCTTCTCGCGCCCGATCCCTTCGAGCAGGCCGACCACGGGCCGGTTCGCCTTGCGGGCCTCCGGCGTGAACCGCGGCAAGGTGCTGCGGTTGTCGTTGCCGCCGAAAGTCGTGGTCTCGTCGATCTTGCCGGTGAGGAAGCCCCGGCCCAACGGGCTGTAGGGGACGAAGCCGATCCCCAGTTCCCCGCAGGCCGGCAACACCTCCGCCTCGGGCTGGCGCCACCAGAGGGAGTATTCGCTTTGGACCGCCGCGACCGGCTGGACCGCGTGCGCGCGGCGGATGGTCGCGGCCCCTGCCTCGCACAATCCGAAGCGCTTGACCTTGCCCTGCGCGATCAGGCCCTTCACCGCGCCCGCGACCTCCTCGATCGGCACGTCCGGATCCACGCGGTGCTGGTAGAAGAGTTCGATCGCCTCCACGCGCAACCGCTTCAGCGAGTCCTCGGCCACTTGCCGGATGCGTTCGGGGCGGCTGTCGGGCCCGCCCGATCCCTGGGGACCGAGGTCAGCGCCGAACTTGGTGGCGATGACGACCCCCTTCCCGAAGGGCGCCAGGGCCTCGCCGACCAACTCCTCGTTCGTGAAGGGGCCGTAGACCTCCGCGGTGTCGAAGAAGGTGACGCCGCGCTCGACCGCCGCCCGCACGAGCGCGATCATCTCGCCCCGGTCCGGGGCCGGGCCGCGGTGGTAATTCAATCCCATGCAACCAAAACCGACGGCGGAGACTTCCAGGCCGCTATTTCCAAGAATGCGCTGCTGCATTGGCTTCTTCTTTCTGGCCTTGCCGGTTTAGCGTTGGACCACGGCGCCTCGCACCAAGGTCCCGTGGGGTCAATGTCCCTCCTTTCAGCGGACGGTGTAGCCGCCGTCCACCGCGATGGCTTGACCGACGACCAGACTGGAAGCGGAGCTGCAAAGCCAGAGGACCACGTCGGCGATCTCCTCGGGGCGACCCACCCGGCCGATGGGCACCTCCTTGAGCATCGCCTCGAGGGCTTCTGTTTGGCCGGCGGCCTTCATCTGGTCGGACATCGGCGTGTCGATGAGGCCCGGGCAGACCGCGTTGATGCGGATGCCCCGGGCGGCGTATTCCAGCGCCGCGCTCCGGGTGAGCCCGATGACGCCGTGCTTGGCGGCGTGGTAGCTGCCCCGCCCGGGACCGCCCACCAAGCCGCCGATCGAGGAGCAGTTGACGATGGCGCCGTTGCCTTGCTTGCGCATCTGCCGCAGCTCGAACTTCATGCAGCTCCAGACGCCCCGGAGGTTGATGGCCATCACCCGGTCGTAATCTTCGCGGGTGGCATCCGCCGTTTCGGCCAAGACGTTCTGCACGCCCGCGTTGTTGTAGGCCGCGTCTAGCCGCCCGAACCTTTCGACGGTCTCCTGGACCATAGCTTCGACCTGCGCGTCGTCGGACACGTCGCAGCGCACGGCGAGGGTTTGGTGGCCCTTGGCGGCCAATGCCTCGGCCGCGGCGCACACGGCTTTTTCATTGTGGTCCGCCAAAACGACCGAAGCGCCGGAGGCGGCGAACGCTGTGGCGGTGGCGAGGCCCAAGCCGGAGGCGGCGCCCGTCACGAGGGCAACCTGATTTTCAAAGGAGAGGTTCATCGTGGGTTCCTTTCGATGCCTGATGGGTTGTCTTTGGATTTGTGGCAGAGGGAGAGGCTTTATGGTCAGCGGCGGTCTTGGCCGGCGCTGACCTTCTCCAGCCAGTTGGTGTTCTTGCCGTCGAGGTTTTCGACGACGGCCACATGCGTCACCGCCGCGTCGGGTGAAGCGCCGTGCCAGTGCTTCTCGCCGGGCGTGAACCAGACCACGTCGTCCGGCCGGATTTGCTCGACGGGGCCGCCTTCGCGATGCGCCCGCCCGAGCCCCGACGTCACGACGAGGGTCTGACCCGCCGGGTGGGTATGCCACGCCGTGCGGGCACCGGGTTCAAAGGTGGTGTAAGCTCCCCCGACGCGTCCGGGCTCCTCCGCCTGGAAAGGGGCAGCCATCCGCACCGAGCTGGTGAAATGTCGTTCCGGCGCTTCGACCGAAGGCTTGGAACCGTTGCTTTGGATTTTCATGAGGGAGGCTTGCCCCTCGCGTTGGAACGGGATTTGAGGGCTGCGGGTTGGGCTAAGGTTGGAAGGCTTCCTTGGCGACCGCCAGCGCGCTCATGGCCTTGGGCCAGCCGCTGTAAAACGCCAAGTGGGTGATGACCTCGATGAGTTCGGCCTCCGTGACGCCGTTCTCCTTGGCCCGCTTGAGGTGGAAAGGAAGCTGCTCGGTGTTGCCGCCCGCGATGAGCGCAGCGACGGTGACCAGGCTGCGGTCGCGCTTGGAGAGTTCCGGGCGTTCCCAGATATCGCCAAAGAGGACGTCGTCGGTGATTTCGACCAGCTTGGGCGAGAAGTCGCCGAAGTTCTTTTTGAGGGCGGATGGTTCTTTGTGCATGGCGTCGGGTCCTTGGGTTTTGGGCGGTTCCGGGGTGGCGGCGGGCCCAGTGCGGTATTGCCCGTCGCTGACTTTCTCCAGCCAGTCGGTGTTCTTGCCGTCGAGTTCCTCCTGGATGGCGATGTGGGTCACCGACGAGGTGGCCGACGCGCCGTGCCAGTGCTTCACGCCGGGCGGGATGCGGACCACGTCGCCCGCGCGCATCACTTGAATCGGTCCGCCCCAGCCCTGAACCCAGCCGGCGCCCGCCGTGACGATGAGCGTCTGGCCAACCGGGTGGCTGTGCCAGGCCGAGCGCGCCCCGGGCTGGAACGTGACCGAGCCGCCCGACACGCGCGAGGGCACTTCGGCCCCGAACAGGGGTGTGACGCTCACCGGGCCGGTGAAGCGGTCGGCAGGTCCTGGCTGAGGGGGTTGTGAGCCGCGGCGCACGATGGTGATCGCCTGGGCATCAGCAGCGGAGTCCGCCGCGGCCGTTTGGCCCTGGCTCGCGAGCGGGAGCGCGGCGGTTAGCAGGAGAGGAAGCGACAGAAGGGTGAGGGCGAGCCGCCTCCTGCCGCGGCCAGCCCCGGTGGCCGACGCCACCTTGCCGTTGGGGTGGAGAGGGTCGTTCATGCGCGCTTTTTGGCCGACCGTGCCCGACCGTTTGCCCGGAAGCACTGAGGGACGCGGCCGGGATCTTCGGGCACCAACCGCGACGCTGCTTTTGCGTCCTTGCGGTCGCCTGTTGCGTTCTTGCGGTGAACGCTTTCGCCTGCCCCTTACAGGGCGGCGCGGAACGCCGCTGGCGTCACGCCAACGACGCGCCGGAACACCTGCGTGAAATGGCTCGGGTTCACGTAGCCGACCTCCAGCGCGATTTCGATGAGGCTCCGCGGCGTCTCTCGAATCATCTGCTGAGCGCGGGCGATCCGTTCCCGGGTCACGAAATGCGACGGAGGCAGGCCGGTCGCCTGCTTGAACACCCGGCTGAAATGAAAGGGGCTGAGTTCCACCAGCTTGGCCAGCGTTTCCACCGAGATGTCTTCGGAGAGATGCTCGTTCAGGTAAGCTTCCACCTTGTGCAGTTGCCGGATCGGCAGGCCGCCCCGGAAATCCGGCTTCTTGGGAGCGGGCGTCGTGTACCTCTCCGCCAGGAACGAAGCCAGCAGCGCGGTCAGGTGGGCGACACGCCCCGAAGTTCCCGGGGTGGCCGCAGATAGCATCTCGGCGCACGCGAAGCACAGGTGCGAAAACGCGTTGTCCCGTCCAAAGTAGTCGACGAGCTCCACCTCCTCCGCCCGGCCGGGGTGTGCCGCCTCCAGGGCTGCCCGATACGGCTCCATCGCCAGGTGGATCTGGACGGTTTCGAGCTCTTCGCCCGCCGGCGAACTGAAACTCACCTCGTAGGGGGTCTTTGAACGGGTGACAAAGAAATCGCCACGCCGGATGGGCCGCGTCACCCACGGCCCGCCGGGCTCACGCTCCCGGAACTCCGCGGAGCCGGCGAGCCCGCAGGAAATGAACGGCTCAGCGGTCGCGGGCACGAGGAAACGGTCCACCACGCGAGGAAACCGCATGCGCCGCGCGTGGAGGCCCGGCCAATGCAAAGAAGCGCTGTCCGCCAGGATCCGGCCGGTCAAATACCGGGGAAAGGCGGACGCAGTCGTGCGCTCGGGGGTGTTCACGAGGGGGATCAAGACTCCGCGCGGTGGTCCGACGACCGGGTCCATTGACCGTTCCTGACCGGAGGAGATTTGCAACCCCTTCCGGAAAGTTGGCCGCGCAGGGGGTGAGGGCGAGCGGCGCGTCGTCCCGTGCCGCGGGGCGCGCTCCGGCCGATGCGATCGAACGCGTCCTCGATCGCTGCCCAACCCTACCCGCACGGCGGCGGAGGACGACTACGATCGGGTGATCGCCACAACCCTTGAGTCGCTTGGCTCTGCTGGAAGTGACGGGATCGCCCAGGTGCTCCGGCAAGGTCGGGGCGGCGCCATCGTCAATAGTTCCTCCGGGCCGGGGGGGCGCTGGCCGCCTTCCTCCGACCGGGAGGTCCCGCTCGGTCGCGTGGTCGCGACAGAAGAGGTCGCCGGGGTCGTTCGGTGGCTTTGCTCACCCTCCGCGGTTTCGTCCCCGGCGAGGCCCGAACGCCGCGCGGCTCGGCGCGGCCCGGGAACGCCCGTTCGATCGAACAAACGTCCGCCTCAGCCAGTCGGAAACCGCGGCCGACCATCTCCCCGGCTCAACCCGTCCGCGTCGAGGGCGTGCACGGCCACCGGCGCGCCCGTGGCGCGCTGCAATGCCACCGCGCTGCCGAGGTGATCGACGTGACGGTGGGTGAGCAGGATGAGTGAGGCGTCGGTCGGCGCAAACCCTTCGCGGATCATCGCCACGGAGGCGCTCACGACCTCGCCGCCGCGGCAAGCTGCTCCAGCAGGAAGGTCGCGGCCGCACCCGACGAGGCCGGGTTCTGGCCTGTGATGAGCCAGCCGTCGCTGACGACGTAGGACGTCGAGTCAGCGCCTTTCGAAAAGACGCCGCCCTTGGCCTTGAGTTCGTCTTCGACCAGGAACGGAACCACCTCGGTCAACTGCATGGCGGCCTCTTCGGTGTTGGCGAAGCCAGTGACCTCCTTGCCTGCAACCAAAGGCTTGCCATCCGGTGTCTTGACGTGGCGAAGCGCGCCCGGCGCGTGGCAGACGAGAGCGACAAATTTACCGGCGGCGAGGAAGGACTGGATCAGTCCGATGGAGTTCTCGTCTTCGGCGAGATCCCACAGCGGGCCGTGACCACCCGGATAGAAGACCGTGTCGAAGTCCGCCTGCGAGACGCTGTCCAAGCGCACGGTGGCGGCGAGTTGCGCCTTGGCCACGGCATCAGCCTGGAAGCGGCGGGTGAAGTCGGTTTGGTACTTCGGCTGGGTACTCGTTGGGTCGAGCGGGGGCTGCCCTCCTTTGGGTGAGGCCAGCACGACTTCCGCGCCGGCCTCCTTGAACGTGTAGTAGGGGGCGGCCAGTTCCTCAAGCCAGAAGCCGGTCTTGCGGCCGGTGTTGCCGAGTTGGTCGTGTGAAGTAAGGACCATCAAGATTTTCATGCGGTTTTTGGGTGTGAGCGACTCCGGGTCGGGGTTACAAGTAGACCGGTCGTCTACAAAAGCCAAGCGGAAATGCGTGCTTATTCATCAGGCGACTGCCTACCCGCTCCTGGTCCGTGCTTTCAAACACCGGCATGGGGCGCACCCCAAGGCTGTCCAGGCCGGCCAGCCGACACTTCAGCCCCCTATCCACCCTAGATCAGAACGCCTTGCCCGACAGGATCCGATCTGTCGCCACCATTGCGGTATCGAACGACCCACGGTCGCGGGAAATCTTCGACATAACGCTCGCACCCATCCAGAGTTCATAGCGCATGTTAGCGGTTGCCGTTGGTCCGCCGACGATTGCAATGGAACCGTCCGATTTGCCTTCCTTGATGACGCGCGCGAGCCGCGAGATGATCGCCGTGGTGCCGTCCTTCAAGGCAAGACGCATTTCCTCCGACATGTCGGACGGCTCGGCACCAAGTTTGACCGCAAGATATTTTCCCTCGGGGTCCTGACTCTCTTGGTTCTCCCGCCAAAAAGTCCAGTATGCGGCGAGGCGGTCCCGAGCAGTGCGGTTCGGGGCCGACAAGAATTCTTCGATCTCAGAGAGATCATTGGCGAAATGATGCTTCAACAGCTCTTTCCCGAAGATTTCTTTCGACGCGAAGTAGTAGTAAAACGAACCCTTGGGCACACCAGCCGCCACCAACATCTCGTTGAGACCCACGGCCGAGAAGCCCTTGGTGCCCACGCTGCGCTGCGCCGTGTCGAGGATTTGCGTCCTTGCCTTGCGGTTACGAAGGGTGAGCTCAATTGCGCCCATCGGGTCGTAAGTCGCTTTTCCGATACGCTACCTCTGATTGTGCCCTGGTGACTTTTCGTCGGTCATCGTGTAGCGCGAGAAGGATGCCCATCCGTGAAGTGATCTGGTCCTGAAAACGTGGACAGTACGGCGCGCCGGGTGGTGGCTTATTTAGCTCAGGTTGCTTCTGTATTCCACGGGGCTTTGGTGGCCGAGGGCGCCGTGGAGCCGCCCGCGGTTATGGAAGATTTCCAGGCAGGCGAACCGCTCGACCCGCAGAGGGATGACATTCCCGAAGGTGCGCCCGGCGACGAACTCGGCCTTCACGTTGGCCCAGAAGCTCTCCATCGCGGCATTGTCGTGACAGCTCCCCGCCCAACTCGTGTTGGGGAGCATCCCGTGCTGGCGGAGAAGGGCGCGTTAAGCGTCCTGGCATACCTGGTGGCCACCGCGACGGCAAAGGAGTTGGGGTAAGCCGGCGGGGGGGTGGCCGCCGGCCAGAACTACTTCAGCGCCCAGGCCGCGGCGGCGCGGCGGCTCCTGCGCGCGGAAGCGCCGGCGAAAAGAAAGGTGCCGGGCCCGTGCGGCCGGCCGTCCTCGACGAAGCCGCCTTCCAGAACGAAGACCTCCTCGTGGGCCTGGAGATGGCGGTGGGGCGGAACGCCGCGTCTGCGGCGGTATTCGCGGTTAACAGACGATGGTGGACCACCTGCGGCAGGCGCGGCGTACCACCCGTGGTCCCCGCCCGCAAAGACGAGCGGACCAACCCGCGCTTTGACCAAGTGATTTACCGCCAGCCTAAGCTCGTGGAACGTTGCGTGGGCTGGCCCAAGGAAAACCGCCAGCTTGCCACTCGTCACGCCAAACTGGCCGTCGACTACTTGGCTACCGTCGAGCTGGCCATGATCCGCCACTGGTTAGGCTTGCCAGCCAATCCATCAGACAGAACTTAGCGCCTAGGCAACTTGCGAGTAATCCATGCGTTGCAGATCGGCGAGCATTCCCGGCCCGGTCGGATTCCAGCCCAGGTTTTTGCGCGTCTTTTCGCTTGAGGCCACCAGGTCAGCGCCAGCAAACATGGCCAGCCATCCAAAATGTGCCGCCGCCTCTTTTGGCGACAGAGAAACCACCGGAACCTGCAAGCCTCGACCGATCGTTTCGGCAATCTCCCGCATCGGCACGCCCTCTTCGGCCACCGCATGATACTTCGCGCCTGCTTCATGCTTTTCCAGCGCAAGCCGGTAAAGGCGGGCGACGTCCAAAACGTGCGCCGCCGCCCAGCGGTTGCGTCCTTCCCCCACATAAGCCGACACGCCTTTCTCACGCGCGATGGCGATCAAAAAGGTGACCAGCCCCTGTTTGGTCGTGTCGTGAACCTGCGGAAGCCGCATGACCGAAGCGTTGACGCCCTGCAACGACAGGGCCGTCTGCTCCGAAACGCGGGGGAACGGGAAGTCCGGCGGCACCACGTCGTCTTCGGTCGCAACCTGACCCGGGCCAGCCAATCCAGCCGTCCCGCTTGTGACGATGAGGGGCCGATCCGAACCGGCAAGGACCGAACCCAGGGCTTCAATGGCCCGTCGGTCGATCTCGCAATTTTCTTGGAATTTCGAAAAGTCGTGGATGAAGGCCAGATGGACAACGGCATCCGATGCGGCGGCGCCGCTCCTCAAGCTCGAAACGTCCTCCAACACTCCCCGCTGCACATCGGCCCCGGTGGCGGTGAGGGCCTGAGCGCCAGCCTCGGAACGCGCCAAGCCGAGCACCCGGTGCCCCGCCGCGATCAACTCCTTCACAACGTGGGAACCGACAAATCCGGTGGCCCCGGTAACAAAAACACGCATGGCAATCTCCTCTTGGTTGATGGTGATGGATGGCGGTCCCCGATCTCGCTAAGACCTGACGAACTTGTTAAAGTGGGATCGCCCTCCGATTGGATGGTAAACGGAGACGGTCTCCGATTCCAACGGTTTTTTGATGGCCAAGCGAAAACAGCGTGCCGACGCGCGGCAGAACCGCGAGCGCATCCTGGCCGTGGCAAAAGAGGCGTTTGCCAAATCCGGGGCGAACGCCAGCCTCGACGACATCGCGAAGCGGGCCGGGGTCGGGCCTGGAACCCTCTACCGCCATTTCCCCTCGCGGGAGGACCTTTTGAAGGCGGTGTATCAGGCCGCGGCAGAAAATCTAGCGACGGCGGCGACCGATTTCGCAGAAACTTTGCCTCCGATCGACGCGGTGCGGGCTTGGATGATGCTGTTTGTCGATTACCTCGCCGACAAGCAGATCATCGCCCCCGCCCTGAGCGCGTTGGTCGATGACCCCCACAAGGTCTACGAAGCTTCTTACGGCCAAATTTGGGAAGCCATTCGCAGGCTGGTCGCACGCGCGGTCCAAAGCGGCGACCTCCGCGCAGACCTGGACGCGATCGACCTGCTGCGGGCGCTGGTCGGCGTCGCCACCAGCGTGGGAGCCGGTTCAGACTGGCAGCAAAGCGCCCGGCGACTGGTCGACATCCTGATTTTAGGGTCGCGGCCAGTCACCTCGCGTGTCGATGATGGCCAGTCCGTCAGACAAAACCGAGCGCGACGGCACCGAGCCACGGATGGGTAGACGGCCCCCTTCGGCTTGGCAGGCACGTCCAGACGGGTGCAGATCTCTGGGACCATCGCCGGCGGCCGCGCAGGCTGCCCAGGGCGAACCTTCGCCCTGGGTCCAGCAAGGTCGCGATGAACGGTAAGCGCCACCGGCGCGCCCGCCTTTTACGAGAGGCTGCGCGCTGCTTCCACGATGTGCTCGGGCGTGATGCCGAGTTCCTTCATCACCGTAGCGCCCGGGGCCGACAACCCGAACCGATTGATGCCCAAGGTGATGCCGTCCAAGCCGACGTAGGGAGCCCAACTTGTGGGCATGCTCGCCTCCAGCGAGATGCGGCGGCGGCACGATTTCGGCAGCACCGACTCCCGGTACTCCTCCGGTTGACGGTCGAACCGCTCAAAGCAGGGGATGGAAACCACGCGCGTGCCTGGACCGAGCGTTTCTGCCGCCTTCATCGCGTGCTGCAGTTCGCTGCCGGCCGACAGCAGAATGAGGTTCAACTCCGCCGTTTCGCGCTTGGCGACGTAACCCCCGCGTAAGACGCCTTCCCGGCGTTCCTTGGCCGGGATGCTGGCCAGCAGCGGCACGGCTTGGCGGCTTAAGGCCAGGAGCGTGGGACCATCCGTGCGGTCCAACGCCGCCGCGTAGGCGCCCGCCGTTTCTTCGGGGTCCGCGGGACGGATGACGTCAAGATTCGGGATGAGGCGCAAGCTTGGGACGGTCTCCACCGGTTGGTGGGTTGGGCCGTCTTCGCCCACCCCAACGCTGTCGTGCGTGAAGATGTAAAGCACCGGCAGGTGCGATAACCCAGACAAACGGATGGCCGCGCGACAATAGTCGGCAAACACCAAGAAAGTCGCCCCGCTTGGCCGGAAGATGCCGTGCGCGGCGATGCCGTTGAGGATGGAGCACATGCCGTGTTCCCGGATGCCAAAGCGAATGTTGCGTCCGCCCCGGTGGCCGGGTTTGAAGTCATCCGGGTTTTTGATGTCACCGATGTAGTTGAGCGTCGACCCGTAGAGGTCCGCGCTGCCACCGACCAAAAGCGGTTGCTGTTTGGCCAGCGGCTGCAGGACTTCCTGGCCGGCTTTGCGCGTGGCGATCTTCGTGTCAGCGGGAAACTCCGGGATGACTTTCAACAATTCCTCGATCGGGGCCGTTTTGCGGTCCGTCTCTTCGGCTCGCTGCTGACTCAAGGCGCCGGAGGTGCCCAACTCCTTGGCCAACTCCGGGTTGGCGGCCTTCCAATCGTCAAACTTCTTCATCCAATCCTCGTACGCGGCGTTGAGCGTCTTCTTACGGTCAGCAAAGAACGACGCCACTTCCGGGTCGACGTAGTAAGGCTCCTTCGGCAACCCGAGGGCGGCGCGCGCCGCGTCGACGCAATTGGCGCCGCCATCGCCGCGCGGCGGCGGGGTGGCTGCGATCTCTGGGATGCCTTTGCCGATGAGGGTCTTGGCGATGATCAATTGCGGCTTGCCGCTCCCGGCCTGCCGGGCCCGGTCGTACGCGTCCAGGAACGCCTGCATGTCGTTGCCGTCGACGGTGAGCACGTCCCACCCGATCGCCGTGAAACGTTCGCCGGTGTTCTCGCTCTGCGTCTCCTTCGCCATCGCGTCCAAGGTGACGGCGTTGGAATCGTAGATCAGGATGAGGTTTTCCAACTGCTGGTGGCCGGCAAACTCCACCGCCTCCATCGCGACGCCTTCCTGCATGCATCCGTCGCCCGCCAAGCAGACGATTTTGTGATCGAAGATCTTCTGGTCGGGGGTGTTGAACCGCGCGGCGGCCATCAAGGCACCCACCGCCATGCCGACGCTGTTGGCCACGCCTTGGCCGAGCGGGCCCGTGGTGGTCTCGATCCCGGTCGGGGCGTGCGTCATCTCGGGGTGGCCCGGCGTTTTCGAACCGAGCTGCCGAAACCGTTTGATCTCGTCGAGCGTCATGTCGTGGTACCCGCTCAGGTACAGCCACGAGTACAGAAACATGCTGCCGTGCCCGGCGGAAAGGACGAACCGATCCCGGTTCAACCACTCCGGGTGGTCCGGACAGTACCGGAGCGCTTCACCGAAGAGCACCGCACCGATTTCCGCGCAGCCCAACGGCAACCCCAGGTGACCGCTTTGGGAGGCGTGGACTGCGTCCATGGCAAGTCCGCGCGCCGTGGTGGCGGCGCGGGAGAGAATTTCCGCATTGAGCATAAGAT
>CAXUNV010000037.1:11591-17013 GCA_964252355.1 uncultured Chthoniobacterales bacterium
CGGCGCGGCTGCCCGCCGTGAGTCTTTTGTCCCTTCCGGTCCGCCGCCGACCGCTTGACCTGACTCAATTAAGAGTCGGGCGAGAAGGGGTTGCCGGTCGGCTCGAAACGCGCACAACTTCGCACGAGGTCAGGTCCGACCGGTGCAATTCCCAGGAGGCGAGGTCCACTCTCCGAGGCGGTTTGCCCGTGTCAAGGGGCAACGGGGGCCCGAGCCATCCCCCATTCGCCAGAGAAGACCTTCTCACCCGTCATGCGACCGGCTCGGCAACCGCGCGCGCACCCCTTTGGTCGCGCCGTACAACTCGCGGTAGGCGTCGAACGTTTCGGCGTAGCGGGCGTGGGTCTTAGGGTCGGGCTCGATGACCTGTTTGCGCCGGACGGTAACCGCCACGCCGGCGGCGATGTCTTTGTACAAGCCGACGCCAACCCCCGCCAAAATGGCGCAGCCCAAAGCCGGCGCGTCCGCAAAATCGGTTTGGACCAACGGCAAGCCGGAAACGTCGGCGTGGGTTTGCAGCCAAAAAGGCGACCGGGTGGCGCCTCCGGCGACCACCACTTCGGTGAGGCGGAACTCATCGGTCTGGAACGAGCGCAGGATCGCCTCGGTCCCATAACAGACCCCCTCGATGACGGCGCGAAAGACGTGGGCCGGGGTGTGCGCCAACGTCAAACCGACCAACGCGCCGCGCGACTCGGGGTCGGTGTACGGCATCCGGTTGCCCTGGAAATGGTCGAGGCAGAGTAGCCCCTCCGCCCCGGGCGGGAGCCGGCGGGCCGCTTCGTTGAGCATTTCGTAGGACGTGCCTGGGCAGAAGTTGTCCACGAACCATTTCACCACCGACCCGGTGGACGTTTGGCCGCCTTCAATGACGTAACTGCCGTGGTAAACGCAGTCTTCGTAAGGTCCCCACCACCCGCGGCTGAACGTCGGCCGGTCGGTGACCGCCAAATGGAGGTGTGACGATCCGGTGATCAGCGCGAGCTGGCCGGGTTGCGTCACGCCCAAGCCGATCATCCCGATGAAAGCGTCCGCGCCACCCTGCACCACGGGCGTGCCGGCCACCAACCCGAGGTGCGCGGCGGCGGCGGCGGTCAAGGTGCCGAGGGGTTCGCCGACCGGGATAAACGTTTTGGGCCATTTCTCGCCCAGGTCGGACAAACCGAGGCTGGCAAGCAGGGAGGTCGGCGCGCCGCCGGCCGCCTTGCGGAAGTGCCAACGCATGCTGGCGTTGTTGAAGCTGCCGACGTACCGGCCGGTGAGCCGGCAATTCAAGAAATCTTGGTATTCGCAGACCGCCGCGGCGCGGGCGTACACCTCCGGTTCGTGGCGTTTAAGCCAGAGCGCCTTCGGGATCATCCATTCCGCCGACACCGGGCCATGGCCGGCGGCGTTCAATTGGACGGCGGGATCGCCGGTGCCCAAGACGTCTTTGGCTTCCTGACCAGCGCGCACGTCCATCCAGATGAGGGCCGGCCGCAGCGGCGCCATCTGCTCGTCCAACGCGACCACGCTGCAGGAAGTGGTGTCGAGCGCCAAGGCCCGGATTTCGTCGGCAGAAATGCCGGCCGCGGCGCGCGCCTTTTGGGTGGCTTCACCCAAGGCCGACCACCAGACCTCCGGGTCCTGCTCGGCCCAGCCAGGCCGGGGGAATCGCGTCGGGTAAGGAGCCACCGCGCTGCCGAGCAGGGCGCCGGCCAGATCAAACACAAAGGCGCGCAACCCTTCGGTGCCGCCGTCGATGCCAAGGAGGTAAGCCATGGGGGGAATGGCGCAAGCTTGCCAAGACCGCGCGTGCTTGCGCAAGGGTGCCGTGGGTAGCCGCCACCATCAAAGGCTGGTAGGGCAAGGCGAGTTTTACGAGGCGCCGCCGGGCTGCAAGCGAAGTGACAGCCGCGGCCGCGGTACCAAGATTTTGCCTGCGAGGTGGGCAGGTTGCCGGTTGCCGGTTCTTCGCCCCGCAGGGCTTGGGAACCCTAGCCTCTGCGGGGCGAACACCCGCCGCCCGCACACCTCAAGCCGCAGACGCCAAACGTTGAACGCGAGACCGGGGACCAGAGGAGACCAGCGACGCGCAACGTTTGTTCGATCGATCTTCCCATGTACAAATGTACACTCTGGCTGGCGCTTCGGCAGAGGCCGTACTACGTTCGGCCTCGCCCATGGCCAAGGAGGTCCTTCCCCAAAAAAGCGCCGCCGCCATCGTCATCCGCGGTGCCCGCCAGAATAACCTCAAAGGCATCGACTTGGATCTTGCCCTGAACCGGTTGCACGTCGTCACCGGCCCGAGCGGCAGTGGCAAGTCAAGCTTGGCGTTCGACACCATTTACGCCGAGGGCCAACGCCGGTACGTCGAGACGTTTTCGCCGTACACCCGCCAGTTCCTCGAACGGATGGACAAACCGGCGGTCGACGACATCCGCGGGATCCCGCCGGCCATCGCCATCGAGCAAAGCGCCCGGGTTCGGACTACCCGGTCGACGGTCGGGACGATGACGGAGATCAACGACTACTTGAAACTGCTCATGGCGCGCGCCGCGCAGGCGTTTTGCCCGAGCTGTCATCGCCCCATCGTCCCGGAAACGCCCGAGGGCATCACCCAGAAACTTGCGGAGGCGTTGGCGGGTCGCCCGGTGCTGGTGACCTTCGGCGTGCCCGCGCCGCCCGGGACCGCCCCCGCCGACTTCTTCGCCTTCTTGAAAGGTCAGGGGTTCCTGCGGGTCTACGTCGACGGCGCGGTTTATCGGACCGACTCCCCGGATCGACCCAAACGGCTGCCGGGCTTGGTGCCGGTCGTCCAAGACCGGCTGACGGTTTCCGCCGATTCGCGAACGCGTTTGACCGAGGCCGTCGAGTGCGCGTTAAAATTCGGCAAGGGGCAGCTTAACGTGCTGACGACCGATGCCCCGAGCGAAACCCGCCATTCGCTGGGCTGGCATTGCCCGTATTGCGACCTTGACGTCCGTCCACCGTCACCCGGCCTCTTCTCCTTCAACAACCCGCTCGGCGCTTGCCCGGCGTGCCGCGGCTTTGGACGTACGATCGGCATCGATCTAGACCGCGCGATGCCCGACCGCCGCCTGAGCATCGCCGGGGGCGTCGTGAAAGCGTTTGGGAACGGCCAGATGAAGGAGTGCCAGCACGACCTCCTCAACCGGTCGCGCGACCGCGGGATCGACGTGCACCTCCCTTTTGAGGTGCTGCCCGAAAGCGATCAACAATGGGTGATCGACGGGGATGCCCGCCCCGATTTGTCGGTGGACGAGGTGTGGGAGAGCGGCGGCTGGTACGGCGTGCGCGGGTTCTTCGAATGGCTGGAGGCGCGCACCTACAAGATGCACGTCCGCGTCTTCCTGAGCCGCTACCGGGCGTACAACCTTTGCGAGCGTTGCCGGGGGACGCGCTTCAAACCGGAGACGCTCAACTTTGCCCTGGTGATCGACGGCGTGAGGCACACGTTGCCGGATCTGCAGAACCTGCCGGTCGAAGCCTTGACCGACCGCATGGCGCGCCTACCCGTCGCGAGTGCCGACACCACCCTGGAGATGTTGCGCACCCAGGTGGTCACCCGGCTGCGCTACCTCGCCGACGTCGGTCTGGGTTACCTTACCTTGGACCGGTCCACCCGCTCCCTCTCCGGCGGGGAAGTCCAGCGGGTGAACCTGACCACCTGCCTGGGGGCATCGTTGGTGAACACCCTGTTCGTGCTGGACGAGCCGAGCGTCGGCCTGCACCCGCGCGACGTCGACCGTCTCATCGGCGTCCTGCACGGCCTGCGTGACAAGGGCAACACCCTGCTCGTCGTGGAGCACGAAGAGGCCGTGATGCGCGCCGCCGACAACCTCATCGAGATCGGGCCGGGGCGCGGCGAGCGCGGCGGCGAACTCGTCTTCACCGGGCCGATGAGCGCGCTGGGCGACGCCCCGGCCGAGTCTTTGACGGCCGCGTATTTGCAGGGGCGACGGCGGATTCCCCAACCGAAAGGGCGTCGGGTCGCCACGGAGCATCTCGAAATCGTGGGCGCACGCGAACACAACCTGCGTGACGTCCACGCGCGGATCCCGCTCGGGGTGTTTTGTTGCGTGACGGGCGTTTCGGGCTCGGGCAAGAGCACCCTGATCCAAGACGTCCTTTACGAAAACCTCATCCGGATCAAAGGCCAGGGCAGCGAAGAGGTGCCGGGCCGGTGCGACCGCCTCGTGGGCGCCCACCTGATCGACGAAGTGTTGCTGGTCGACCAATCGCCCCTGGCGCGGTCGCCGCGCTCGACCCCGGCGGTCTACGTCGGCATTTTCGACCGGGTCCGCGAGATGTTCGCCGACACGCCGGAAGCCAAGGCGGCCTCGCTAGGTCCGGGCGTCTTCTCGTTCAACTCGGGCGCGGGCCGGTGCGACCGGTGCGCCGGCCTCGGTTTTGAAAAGGTCGAGATGCAGTTCCTCAGCGACCAATACGTCCGTTGCGCCGAGTGCGAAGGGAAGCGCTACCAGCCGCACGTGCTGGAGGTCACCCTGGCCGGACTTAACATCTACGAGATGTTGCAGCTGACGGTGACGGAGGCGATCGCCTTCTTCAGGCCGTTGCCCTGGGGGGACACCGTCCTGCCTGCCCTGGAACTGCTGCGCCAAGTCGGGCTGGGTTACCTCCGGCTCGGCCAGCCGGTCAATGTCTTGTCGGGCGGCGAATCGCAGCGGTTGAAGTTGGTCGGGCACCTCACGGAGAAGGGTGGCGACCCGCGCCGGGCCCTGCTCATCTTCGACGAACCGACCACGGGGTTGCACTTCGACGACGTCGCCGCCTTGCTCGACGTCTTTAGACAACTGGTCGATCGAGGCAACACCGTGCTCGTGATCGAGCACAACCTCGACGTCATCGCCTGCGCCGACCACGTGCTGGACCTCGGTCCCGAAGCCGGGGCCGCGGGCGGCGCCATCGTCGCGGCGGGGACCCCCGAGGAGGTCGCGGCGCATCCGGAATCGCACACCGGCCGCTTCCTGCGGGCGCGGCTCGGGGGCACCCACTACCGAGCGCCCGTCTCCACGAACGGAGCCTCGACGGTGGCCGAAGCGCCGGCCCCGGCGGTGCCGCGACCCGAGATTTGCGTGCACGGCGCGCGGCACCACAACCTGAAGGAGCTCTCGTTGCGCCTACCCTTGGACGAGATGGTGGTGATCACCGGCCTGAGCGGTTCGGGGAAATCTTCCCTGGCCTTCGACATCCTTTTTGCCGAAGGCCAGCGCCGGTTCATGGACAGTATGTCGGCCTACGCGCGCCAATTTGTGGAGCAGTTGGAGAGGCCCGACGTCGACCACGTGGAAGGTTTGCCGCCGAGCGTCGCCATCGAGCAACGCGTCAGCCAGGGCAGCGGCAAATCGACGGTGGCGACCGTCACGGAAGTATACCACTTTTTGCGGCTGTTGTTTGC
>CAXUNV010000038.1:0-6566 GCA_964252355.1 uncultured Chthoniobacterales bacterium
GCCGGGCAGCAAATAAACGCCCCGGGCGCCTCCGCCGCCCGCCCCCCCGCCCCGCACTCCGGGGTGGGGGCGGGGGGCGACCGTCAAGGGTGGCCCGGCGAAAAGCGTCAGCATGCTGGCGGTGGTTAAGGCCAGCAACGCCGGTGAATAGCGCAGCTGGGTGAAGGCGGTGCGCGCTACCATGTCCCAGAAATCTCCCAAGCGCCGGTACGGCCGGTGGCTGACCACGCCGTGGCTGAGACCCACCCAGCTCCGGCCACCTACGCCTTTGACCCTCTTGGCCAAGGCGCAGTCGTCAATGAGGGCGTTTCGGATGGGAAAGAAGCCGCCGACCTGCCGCAACGTCGCCGTTTTGATCAAGAGGCAACCCCCGGCCGCCACTCCCAGCTTTTTCCCGTGCCGGTTGCCAATCGAAAAGGGGTAAAGCAGTTTGAAAAAGTAGACGAACGCCGGGGCGAGCAAACGTTCCCAGAAGGACTGGCACCGCAGGTCGGCCATGATGGAGACGAGGTCGAGGCGTTCCCGGCCCGCTTTGGCCAGCAAAGCGGCGAGCATGCCGGGGGAGAGGGCGATGTCGGCGTCGAGCAGCAGCAGCCAAGGGGTCTGCGCTTGGGCCAAGCCATGTTGCAACGCCCAGAGCTTACCCGACCACCCTGTCGGCGGTGGTTCGCCCTGGAGAACGACCAAATCGCGCAGACCGCTGGCACGGGCGGCCCTAGCGGTGCCGTCGGTGGAACCGTCGTCCACCAGCACTGTCCGGAGACCCGACCCTTGGCGTCCTAAAGCCTGGAGAGTCGGGCCGATGCGGTCCGCTTCGTTCCGCGCCGGGATGAGGACGGTGACTTTTCCGAGGTCCGTGGCCTCCACGTCGCCGCCACCCGGGTCGAGGCGTTCCCGCGTGCTCCAAGGGCGCCAAGGCACCAAGAGCAAAGCCAACCAAGCGCCCGTTCCGGCCAGAGCCGCAGCTGTCAACGGGCTGGACAGGGGTCTTCGTCTGACCATGGGCGATTGACGCGAACGTCTTTGGGTCGAAGGCGACGTCGAAAAGCCGTCCTGCCCCTTTCCGGCACGGCGGCTCGAGGGGCGGTCGGGGCACCGGCAGCCCCGGACCCCGGTTGAGCGCGACGGCCCAAGCGATCCTTCTAGAAGCCGCCCAGCTCCGGTGGCAGGGTGCCGCCGTTCTGCGCCAGCTGCTTCATCACTTGCTGGTGCAGCCAAACGTTCATCGTGGCGCTGTCCGACGTGTCGCCGGGGTAGTGCAGTTCTTCGGCCAAACGTTTGCGGGCGGAAAAACTGCTGTCCATGCCGACCAGCTTGAGCAGGTCAACGATCGACCGTTTCCAATCGAGGCTTTCCGGGTTTTTGGCCGCCATACCGTTGAGCACCGCGGTCACGTCTACCGTGGCTGGCGCCGCCGGCGACGAGCCGGAGGCCTGCGTTGTCGGAGTGGTCGCTTGGCCCGGGGCGGGCGTCGCTGACCCGCCGCTGGCAGCTTCGGCGGGCGTGGCGGGTGGCGCCGCCGCGATGCTTACCCCAGGGGCGGTGGACACGCCGGCACTCGGCGGGGCAGCCGGAGCGTGCCCGAGGATTTTGGCCATGAGATCGTGGAACATTCCCATAGGGCGGGAGTTTACGCCATCTGCCGGGGAAGGGTAAAGGCGAGGAAACAGCGTCAGTTTGCTCATTCACCCCAGCACGCGCAGGCGTCTGAGCCCGGCTAGTCGCTCAGCGAGACGGCCGGTTTTCCGCTCAGTCGCTCGGCGACGTGCTCGCCTAGGCGGTCGGCAAAACTCTGGGGTCTCGCGGCGTTATGGTTAAAGAGCACGATGACCGCGTAGTCTTCTTGCGGATCGAACGAGGCGAAGCTGCTGAATCCACCTGTCGCCCCGTTGTGCCAAAAACGGCCGGTCTCCACGGCGTACAACCAAGCCAAGGCAATCCTCAACCCCGGCATGGCCTCCGCTTGGGGCCGCTGGCAAAGGCGCAACGCATTCGCCAACGTGTCCGATGGCAAAACCTCATCCGGCGACCCCGGCGCACTCTCAAACTTTTCCGGGTGGAGGTGCGCCTCCAGGTAGGTGAGCATGTCGTCCGCCGTCGACCGAACTGCGCCGGCCCCGGCCAGGGCAGCGAACGTCCATGGGTGCATCGCCTGGTGGAATGCATCATGGCCGACCGCGGTGCGCCTCGCCTGCTCTGGCGAGAGCTCGACCGCCGTGTCGTTCATGCCCAAGGGTTGGGTAACTTCCCGCCGTAGCAGCTCTGGGTACGTCAAGCCGGCATGGTTTGCCAACGCTTGGCCGAGCAACCCAAAACCGAGGTTGCTGTAGCTGAAGGCAGGGCGCTCCGGCCTTTGCACCCCGCCTTTAGCGAGGAACGCATAAAGGTCAGCGGCTCGGTAATCGGCGTACGGATCCCGCGGTTCTGCCGGCGAAAGATTGCTTGGCAGTGGCGGCAGCCCGGAGGAGTGGGTTGCCAAATCGAGCAGCGTGATTTCTGCGCCGTCCGGTTTGGCCACCGTCCCTGCTGGCAGCAGTTCTCGCACCGGTGCGTCTAATTGAACCGAGTGCGCTTGGACCATCTGAGCCAGGATCAAACCCGTGAACGTCTTGGAAATGGACCCGATCTCAAAGATCGAATCCTTTCCGGCTCGGCCATAGGCAAAGATCTGCCGGTCCCCGTGCTGGACGACTCCGACCACCACACCGCCCCCAGTCTCCGGAGCCAACGCACCTACTTTCAAAGCGACGTCCAGATCCCGGTCGAGCACGGGTTGGAGGTCCGCAACGCGTAGAGCGGCTTGCGCGACGTCGTATTGCGGCGGTCTGGAGCCCTCCGACAAGCTTTCGGCATTTTGCTTGGCAAAGCGCAAAGGCACGTCACCGTTCTGCGACCAAACGCCGTCAAGTTCGTTGCCGTCGTCATTGAGCGTGCCGGACCAACGCCCACGCACGCTCGGCACCTCGAACGAGAATCGGCGGCCGTCGAACCTCATCTCATCGCACGCCAAGCTCGTGGCCGTTTGGTCCAAGCTGTGGAGCATTCCGTATTCGGTGCCAGCCCGATCGCTTTTGACCCGCAGTTGGATGCGCAACTTCCCTGCGCCCGCATCGATGGTGGCCAACCAGACGCCGTCCACCGGCGACGGCACCTCAGCCAGCTCAAACGGGGTTTCACGCCAGAAATCCAATGGCATCGTGCTGCCTTGGTCCCACAACCCAACCAGGGTGGAGCCGTCGCCCAACACCCGTCCGCGCCAGCGGCCGCGCACTCTTGGCACTTCGAACGTTAACCTTCGTTCCTGTAACTGGACATTGGTGCAGGTCAGTCCCGTCGCGCCCTGGTCGGGGCTGTCGAGGGTGCCTTGCAGACCGTGGTCATCGGTGGCCTGCAGGTGCAGCCGAAGGTGGAGCGAAAGGAGCGTGCCGGCGTAGTCGCCCGCGACGTTCAGCGTCTGCGCGCCCGCGCTGATGCCGACGAGCAAAGCCCATGCGTAGCCCAGTATGAGAAGCGGCTTTACCATCCTGACCGGTGTGATTTGCAGCACGGGCCGCAGCGTTTCTGCGCGCGACGCAGGCCGCAACGGGTGTGCTGGCGTGCGGCAAGCCCGCAATCTTCCGGGTGATGGAAGCTTACCCATGGTTCCGGCTCGGCGCCTCGCAAGACGCTGCCGGTGGTTGTTGTCACGCTCCTGCAGGGCTTTTTCTTCCCAGGCTGCCGATCTGGAGTTCCACCCCAGGCTCCGCCCCTTCCCGCCGCTGCGCGGCTCCGGGACGGGGCTTCCGCCCGAGGCTGGCATCCCTCCAACGCTCCGCGGTTTAGGAACGCCCAACGCCAAACTCTAAACACCCAACGGCTCCGCCCGCCTCACGCCTGCTGCTTCGGGTACCCAAGCCACTGCGGATTTTGGGCGGTGCCGTCGAAGTGGTTCGAAGTTTTGTAGAGTTCGAAGCGGCCTTTGGACGCCGCCTCCGCCGTCTTCGCGAGAAGACCCGCCAAGGCTTGGCTGTCCAGCGGGCGATAGGTCCGCACCGCCTCAAAAGCCTGATCCAAAATCGGCATGGAATCGATGCCGGTGATGACCACGGAGACCGGCAGGTTCATGACGTAATGGAGGCACTCGATCGGCTGAACCGTTTTGCTGCGCAGGATGTAATCGTCGCCAAACGTCTTCATGCCGAGCACGCCGACGCCCCGCTGCAACGCCACCGGCAACACTTCTTGACCGAAGGAGCGGAAGTGGGCGTCCATGACGTTGAGCGGCATCTGGACCGTGTCGAAATGGAACCCATGCTTGGCCGCCGTCTCCAGCATGTAGAGGTGGATGTGGGGATCCTTGTGGCCGGTGAACCCGATGAAACGCACTTTGCCGGCTTTTTTGGCGTCGAGGAACGCGGCGAGCGCGCCTTCCTCCAAAAAGATCTGGTCGGGATCCTCCATCCGGATCACCTCATGGAATTGTAACAAGTCGATCCGGTCGGTTTGGAGGCGGCTTAACGATTGCTCGATCTGTTGGGCGGCGGCAGCTTTCGTCCGGCCGTCGATCTTGGTCATCAGGAACACCTTGTCGCGGTAACCATCGCGAAGCGCCTTGCCCATGCGCACCTCGCTGTCGCCGTCGTGGTAGTCCCAGCAGTTGTCCAGGAAGTTGATCCCGCGATCGATGGCGGTGCGCACGATGCGGATACCGTCCGCCTCCGACGGTTTGCCGATGTGGTAACCGCCCACCCCGACGAGGGAGACTTCCTCGCCGGTGCGCCCCAACTTCCGGAAGAGCATGTCGCCGCGTTTGGTTTGTGCCGGCCGCGGCCCGGCGTGCAGCGCTTCTTCCGCGGCGAGCGTGCGTTGCAGGAGGGTCGGCGCCGCCAAGCCGGCGCTCAGCGCGAGCGCGCCTCGTTTCAAAAACTCACGACGGTTGGTGCTCATATCGATTGCGGTTGGTTAGGGGTCACTTCAGTCAAAATCTGTTCGCTTGCGGCGGTCGCGCCGGGTCGGCCGCGCGCCGGAGCCAGGTCGTGCAACGTCCGCAAGGCGGCGCACGCGGCGCCGTAGCCGTTGCCCACGTTGACCACCACGACCCCCGGCGCACAGCTCGCCAAAGCGGCGTGCAACGCGGCCTTCCCACCGGCGGCCACGCCGTACCCGACCGGGCTCGGCACGGCGATGACCAAGCCCGGCACCAAGCCGCCCACCACGCTGGGCAGCGCGCCATCCATGCCGGCCACCACGATCACGGCGCGAAAGGTCCGCAGCTCCGGCACGCGCTCCCAAACCCGCCAGAGTCCCGCGACGCCGACGTCGGGCACCGCCAAGGCATCCTGCCCCGCGAAGCGCAAGGTACGCACCGCTTCCAAGGCGACCGGGGCATCGGTGGTTCCCGCCGAGACCACCGCGACTTGGGCAGGTCCGGTGACCGGTGCCGGTTCCCCATAAAAGGCGGTGCGCGACACCGGTTCATAGTCCCAGGGCCGCGCCAACCCGGGCCGCAACCCTTCTGCTTGTTCCGGCGAGAGCCGGGTGAGGAGCAACGAGGTCCCGCGGTCTTCGGCTCCCCTTAGGATTTGCCCCAGTTGGCCGAGCGTTTTGCCTTCCGCATAGACCGCCTCCGCCAAACCGATCCGCTCCGCGCGACGGTGATCAAACCGGAGGTGGTCGTCACCGGCCGTGGCAAGGGCAGCGTTCACCGCGTCAAAAATGCGCTCCCGACGCGGTACTCCGCAAAACGCAGGTCGGCCCCGTCCGCCAAAGGATTGCCGGTGGCCGCGAGCTCGCGGATGGCGCCCCGGAGCGCCGCTTCCTCTCCTGCGGTGAGTCTCGCGAAGGCGTCGCGGTCGAGTTCCACCACCACCGCTTCGCGCCGAATGCGGCAGCGGACCGTCTTTGGCACCAAACGCGCCGCGACCAGCTGCTCGACGGCGTGCAGCCACCGCAGTTGCGACGCCTCGATGCGCAACCCGGTCTCGACCCGGCTGGCCAAGCACGGTGCAGCGGGCAGGTCCGCCATGGCCCCCAACCCGAGGTGAGCGGCGAGCCGGCGCACGCCGGTTTTAGTCAGCCCGATCTCGACGTACGGGTGGCGTACGCCGAAGCGTGCGGCGGCCTGCAAGCCCGGACGATACTCACCCAAGTCGTCCCGGTTGGTGCCCGACACGGGCGTCGCGTCGGTTTGCACGCAGATGCTCTCGTAAAGGCTTTGTTTGCAGTAGAAACAGCGGTCAACCGGGTTGCGCCGGTAGTCGGTGTTGCCGAACTCACCGGCGTCGAAGACCGTGAGGCGCCAACCCTCGGTTATGGCCCAACCGCGCACCCGCTCGGTGGCCTCGGCGGGCACGGCCGGCGATACGGCGTGGAAGACGAAGCAATCGCCGCGCGGCAAAGCCCGGTGCGCCACGGTGGCCAAGGTCAGGCTGTCGACGCCGCCGCTCACGGCGACAGCCACCCGACCAAGGGCGAGAAAACGCTCGCGCAGGGCCGCTTCGGCCTGCTCGGGATCAAGGGAGACGGCGTCAGTTTCCAGCATCGTTTCCTCCAGTGGCGGGACGGCTGGGCGCGGGCGGATCGTCACC
>CAXUNV010000038.1:6579-7409 GCA_964252355.1 uncultured Chthoniobacterales bacterium
TGCCCGGCGGGCGGGGGCCGTTCAGCGCGCCCGCCACGGCTGCCTGCGCCGCGGCAGCCCGACCCGCATGCCCGCCGGCGACCTCCGCCGTGTCCTTCATTTCCGCTTTGGCCGTCCGGCGCAAACCCGGTCGGGTGACCACCTTCACCCCCACGGAACCGTCGGCAACAGGGACCCGCCGTTCCTCCCGCGGCAGCCGCACGCGGTGCGCGAAGTGGTACCGGCAACCGATCGTCGTCGTTTCGGTGAAGACGCGGTCGACCAACGCCGGGGGTTCGTCCGGCTGTGCCAAGATGCGCACGTGGGCAACCTGCCGACCGCCTTTACCGATCACCCTTCCTTGCACGACGTCCAAGGCCGCGGGGTGTTGCCGGAGATGGTCGAGGGCCGTCGCCAAATCCTCAGGAGTCTGGTCGTCGACGTCAAACTCGAGCACCGCGACCTCTGGGGTGCCGGCGTCGGCAGATGGTGCGGCGTCCGCCGCCTGAACGGGCTGGTCGGAGGTCGGCAAAGGCGTGGCCAACTCGGTGAAGGCGAGCACGCGCAGGCAGTTGCTCATCCCGGGCAACTGGCGAGTGCCAAGGCCAAGGCCGGTGCGGGCCAGCGTGCGGGCAGGGAGACGCCCGGCACCCGCCGGCCGGCACCCGAGATGCCGCAGGATCGCCGCCCCGGTCGGGGTGACCCGTTCGCCGGGAATCCCGTCGTCTCGCCATGCAAACCCCTGGAGCAGCAGCGCGGTGGCCGGGGCCGGCACCGGCAACGGGCCATGCGCCGTCTGCACCGTGCCGGAACCTTGCGGCAGCGCGCCCGCGGTCCAAACCTCCGCACCA
>CAXUNV010000038.1:7419-16977 GCA_964252355.1 uncultured Chthoniobacterales bacterium
TCAGATAAGCCGCCGCGACGACGTCAACGATCGAGTCGACGGCGCCGACCTCGTGGAAGGTCACCGCGTCTTCGGCGACGCCGTGCACCTGGGCCTCGGCCGCGGCGAGCTGGCCGAAGATGCCGAGGGCATGACGTTTAACGTCTGGTGCAAGCGACCCATGGTGGAGCAGTTCACGAATCGTCGCCCAAGACGTGTGGGCGTGCCGTCCGGTCGCGGCGGCCATGTCTTCATGACCGTGCGTGTGCCCGACCGCCGGAGTATGGTGTTCGTGGGCGTTGGCCTCCGTCGTGAGCGCGGGTAGGGGCGCGCTGCCCCCGTGCGTGCCGGCTGGTTCCGGGCGTGGCTGAACCAGAAAGCGGAGGCCTCGCCGACCGCCGGTCGTTGCCGGGGAAAAGCGAAACCCGGCCAGCCCCGGCAAGCCCAATCCGGCGATCGCTGCCTCAAGACCAAGACGGTGTTCTGGAAAGGCGTCCGCCAACGCGGCGACGAACATGTCGCCGGCTACGCCACCGACCGGATCCAAGTGCACTTCCATCGTGTACGCCGCGCCGCAGGGGGCACGAAGGACGGTTGCATCCTGCGCTGCGACCCGCAAGGGCCACCGCCGTTCACGTCCCTCCGGTTTTCCGCCGGTAGTACCGTCGGGCTTTGGCGCGACTGCCGCAGTCGCCCATCGCACACCAGCGGCGGCTCCGATTTTTGGTCAGATCCAAAAATAGCCACCCGCAATGCGCATCCGCGCACTCGCGTATTTTGGCCAGCCGGTCGGCGGCGAGCAATTCGGCCGCGGCCCACGCGACCGGACCCAGCAGCGCCTCCTCGTCCGTCGGACCGGCTTGGCGCACGCAGACGCAGCCGTCCGCTTCGGCCCGCAACCGAAGGGTGGCCGGGAAGGATTGCAGGACGGAGTCCAGAAAAGCGACGTGTTCTGCAGGCACGGGACGCCCTTCCGCCGACGCGGAGAAAGCGCCGTAGATCACCTCGCGGAGGGTGATGGCCCGGCGCAGCAGGCCGGTCGTGGCCGCCGGGTCGTGGTCGGCGCGACCTCGCATGGCGTCGGCTGTCGGGCGGTCGATCAGGCCGGCTTCCCACGCCCACTGCAGCAAGTCCTCGAAGGTGACAAAGTAGTCGCGCGGGGTGTGCGCCCGATGGTTGCCGACGGTATTGGCGAAATCGAGGGCCAAATGCCCGCCGATCCGAGAAAACCGTGGGACGTCTGAAAACATCTTACCACCAAAATAGTTCTTGATTGGTAATACGCAAACCGCTACGGATTACCTTCAAAGGAACGTTATGATGGTAAGAAACGAGCAGCTTCACGGTGGCGTTTATTTGCGGGTCGTCGAAGCCCCGCTAGGAAATTCTCGGTCGGTCCAGGGCCGTTACCCGCTCGGGGCGAGCGTCTCGCCGCGGCCCACGGTCCGGTTCGTCGATGGGCGGCGATGGCGGCCAGCGGCCTTCCGTACGTCCGTCTTTGCGGGCATGAGGTTTCGCACCTCCCCAAAGGATGGCTTGGCGGAGGCGGCAGCCTACGGCCTTTTGGCGCTCGCTGCGGTGGGCTCCTTCCTCTTCCCGCTGCTTGGCCAAGGCCGGTTACCCTGACTCTCTAGGACTTCACAGCCCTATTCCACCCATGCAAACAAACCTGTTGAACCACGTTGATCTGCGGGTGCGCAGCTTGCGCGAGGCATTGCCCTTCTTCCAAGCCTTGTTGCCGGCCGTCGGCTACGATGGCCACTTCGACGGGGACGGCGATTGGAGCGGTTGGTATGCGCCCGGAGAACCGGTGAGCCGCGCTTTCTTCGCAATCATCGAGGATTCCGCGCACGTGGCCAACGCCAACCGCCTCGCGTTTGGCGCAGAAAGCCGCGCGGCGGTCGACCGGGTCGCCGAGTTGGTCGCGGCGGCTGGGGCTGGCGCGATCGAAGGGCCGGCGATCCACGACGAGTACAGCGACGATTATTATGCCGTCTTCTTTGAGGACCCGAGCGGCAACCGGTTTGAGGTCCTGCACCGCGGCGCGTGACGCCGTGGGCGGCGGCGAAACCCGTTGAGATCGGGGCGGTGCGTGTTACTTTGAACACCACGCCGGACCGGCGGGGAACCGCGTCTGTGAGCACGCTGACCAACAAAGGCAACCGATCGTTCAAGTCCACGAAGGCGACGCGCCCGAAAATGATGCCATTCTCGCCGGCGCTCGCCGAAAAAGTGGTGGCGGGCACTTCGCAGGGCTCTTTCCGGCTGCGGCTCTATCCGTTTTACCCCAAGCCGGGCGAAACCTTCCGGGCTCGGTCCAACAATGCGGAGCTGCCGGGGCTTTACCGCTGCCGACGGATCATCCGCAACCTGACCTTTGAAAAGCTGCGGCAAGGACGGTGGCGCGAAGTGGGCGTCAACACGCCGGAAGATTACTTGGACATTTTGGAAGACGTGACGCACCGGGACGAACTCAATTTCGAGCAACCCGGTTACTTCTTTCAATTTGAGCGCCTCGATTCCGAGGACGACACCGGGGCTTAGCCGGGCCGGTTTGGGTCTGGCCTTTCTTCCTAAGATCCTTCTTGGCTTGGGCTGCGAAATCAGACGGGCGGCTCGGGCCGGAGCGGTGCCGGGACGTCGCGCCCTGCAGAACATCCCCCTCCATGAAAACCGACAGCCCGCACGGCGGCGGCGAGCCAACGCAAGTCACGCCCGAGACCAAGACCTTCCTCAACCTTTCACTCTTTTCGCTTGGCGCGCTGGCGTTCGTGCGGCTCGCCGACACGGTGCGGGCAGGCAAGACCATGGCGCTGGACGAGGGAATCCTGCGAGCCTTGCGCCACCCCGAAAACCCCGCGGTGCCGCGTGGCCCGGCTTGGTTGGCAGAGGCGGCGCAGGACGTGACGGCGATGGGTAGCGGCATGAACCTGTCGCTCATCACTGCGGTCGTCATCGGGTTCTTGGGTTTGAACCGGCGGTTTCGGGCGGCCGGCTTCCTGGTGCTTTCCCTGAGCAGCGGCATGATCTTGAGCCGCTTGCTTAAGGACCTTTTTGTCCGGCCGCGGCCGACGGTGGTGCCAAAACTGACCCACTACGACCCGGGCAGTTTCCCGAGCGGGCACTCGATGCTCTCGGCTTTG
The DNA here is from genome assembly GCA_964252355.1 of uncultured Chthoniobacterales bacterium. Classification (GTDB taxonomy): domain Bacteria; phylum Verrucomicrobiota; class Verrucomicrobiia; order Chthoniobacterales; family JAFAMB01; genus CAXUNV01. Next base: position 10,542 of record CAXUNV010000038.1, read on the forward strand.
GTTTACCTGACGCTGGGTGGTATTCTTTCTCGGATGGCGAAGGCGGCGGCAGCCAAGGTTTACTTCATGACCGTGGCGATCGTGTTGGCCCTGCTGGTGGGCTTGAGCCGGATGTTCTTGGGAGTGCATTACCCGAGCGATGTGCTGGCCGGATGGGCAGCCGGTTCCCTTTGGTCGAGCATCTGCAGTCAACTGGCACGGGTTCTCCAACGCCAAGGCACGGTGGAACGGCCGTTGGGTACCGGTGGCCCCGCCGCCGAACTGGCGGTTGCGGGGCGTTGAGAACGCGCTCGCGCCGTGCAACCTCGCCAGGGCGGTGCGCAGGCACCTACCAACCCTGGGAGGACGGCGGTCCGCCACCGCCTAAGATGAAGCGGCGCCGGCGGTTGCGACTGCCAGGGTCAGGCAGCAGGCTCAAAGCGCCCGGTGGCCTTCCGTTGGCGAGGGCAGCGGCGCGGGTTGGTCACCCGTCGTTTACCAGCTTCGATTTGCCGATCCGCGCAACGGCCTGCGTCGACGCGACCTGTGCCCCCAAAACTTCGCTATTCTCCGAGGATGACACCCTTTTTCACGATCACGCAGCCATACGGCCGGGGATCCGTGGTGCAGACGATCGCGTAGGCTTTGCGCGCCTGCTCATAAAACGCGAACCGTTCGACGCCGCGCAACGGCACGTGCCGGCCCTCGGCGGCATCGATCACCCGCTGAAACTCCTGCTGAATCGGTGGGACCTCGTCGGGTTTGCCGACCATTTCCATGCGCGAGGCGGGGTCGTCGACAAAAGTCGAGGGGCAGCAACTGCAGGACGGCCGCGAGCGCATCCGGCGCGCGGATCCCGTCCAACCGGACCAAACGCTGCGCGTTGGAGACGGCCGGGAAATTGCCGTCGACGATGGCGAGGTCGTCGCCGTGTCCCATGGAGGCGAGCGCGTGCAGAAGTTCCGGGGTATGCAGGGGTCCGAGGCCTTTGAGCATGGGATGACTTTAGGACGGCCGCGGGCCGACGTCAGGAGCAAACGCTTGGAGCGGGTATTTGCCGTGGCGGTACCAGCGGGGCGCCGTGGGCGGGGGGTGGCCGCCCAATGCGGGCCGGGTGGGGCCGAGCGTCGTCGACCTCAAGCCGACTGCGCTTTGCGGCGCAAGCACGTCCGCGCCAAGCCGACGGCGAGGGTGAGGGTCCCAGCGAAGCCGACGAGTCCAGCGGTCGACGGTTCCGGCACCGGGGTGACCGAGACCTGTGCACCATTCAAACTGAGATACGTAGCCTCCAAGCTGCCGATGGGATCGATTTCCGTGCTGACATCGTAAAGGTTGTCGAATTTTCCGGCTTTGAGTCGCGGAGTCTCGGAGCTGCCGTCAAAAAGCGGGTTCTGCACCGTGGGCGTGAGGTTGAAGTTGAAGGCAAAGCGGTCGCCACCCTTGTTCTCCAGCGTGAAGTTCAGCTGCGGCTCGCCGTTGTACAACTGAATCACCGGATCATTGCTGATCAGGGCCACGGGCATGGCTTTGCCGCCGACGTTGCAGCTGAAGTTAGTTGGCGCGATCCTTAGGAAAGTTGGATCGCTGGCCTGCACGTCGGCGGTGGAGAGCTGAAACCGGATGTCTAGCGGTGCCGCATGGTCCGCGACGAAGGTGGGGTAGCGGGCGTCGCCGTCGATCGTTCCACTGATTTCGTACTGCACACTGTTTGCCTGCGCGGCTTGCATCCAGAATGCGGAGACCAACGCCCCGGCCAAAGCTACAGAAAACTTCATGGGGTTCTGGCCATAGCGGACCGCGGGGCAAGGCGTCGATCCCGTCCGTAAAACGAAAGTATGAGAATTGTGCCCGCTCTAGGAAAAGAGAGTCACGAGTGATTTGCGGCCGTTTGCCCACCAGAATCGTTGCGCCGTTGCGAAGGCCGGCCCGGGTGGGGCCCCCCAGACGCGCCGTGCGACTACCTAACCTCCGGCGTCTCTCACCGTCCCTCCCGGCGCGGTCAGGGCACCCTTTCAGACGTCTCCGCTCTTTCTGGCGAAAAAAGGTCGCCGCTTCGGCCGCCGCGCCTTGACCCCGCGTACCCATGCCTCGTGCCACCGGCGGAAACTCTCCGGAGGATCGACCTCGAACCGGGCGCGGGTGAGGGCGACGTAGAGAAGGTTGATCTCCTCCGCGAACTCCGCCTCGCTCAACTCCTCCCGGCTGCGGGTCGCGTCGGTCAGGTCGAAAAAATCGTCGGCCATGCGGACGTGATCCCATTCCAGCCCCTTGGCGCGGTGGGCCGTGGCCAAGGTCGCGCCGGCCGCTTCCGGAGGCGCAGCCGCCGCGGCGAACCGCTCCAAAAGCGCGGGTACATTCTCTTTCCAACGGTCGACGAAAGCGACCAACCGGCTTAGTTCGAGGTCCCGGGCTCGTTGGTCGGTGGCGAGTTCCTTCAACTGATCGTAAGAAGAGAAGCGGCGCAGGTAAGCTGACCGGACCTGGCCCGGTTCCCTGGCGCGCAGGTGGTAGACGTCCAGCAGGTCGGAGAACCCGTAAGAGGTGCTGGGATCAAAACCGTCCCGCGCTTGGGTGCCGACGAAGTGGAGGCGAGCGACCCCGCCGCTCAGGAGCCGTTCCGCTTCCTCCAGCAGGCCGGCGTTGGTGCGCGCCAGGAAAGCCCGGGTGTGACCGCGACCGGCCGGACCCAAGCCGCGGAGGCGCACCGGGTCGCCCTTGAAAGCGTTGAGCAAGTCGGAAGCGAGATCCGCGATGCCTTGCCCGAAACGGAAGGAGCAGGTCAGTGAGAACGGCACGCAGTTTGGGACGCGCTCGGCCAACTCCATGAAATTGCGCGCGCCGCGGAAGCCATAGATCGCCTGGTGACGATCCCCCACCAGCACCACGGCGCAACCCGCGGCCCGCTGCCGCCTTAAGAAACGGGCGGTGATCGGGTTCGTGTCCTGCGCCTCGTCCAAGAGGACGACGTCACAACGGCGGGCCGGGAACTCGCCGGTCACGTAGAGCTTCAGGTACCCGTCGTGCGGCATGGGCACGTCCGAAGCGGGATCGACCATCTTGGCCCAAAGTTTGGTCGTCAGCTCGACGACGGCCTTTTCCTGGCCCGGTGCGATCGAGAGGTCTGCCGCGTGTTTGGCGGCTGGCCGGTCGTCGGCCGAGTGCAGGAAGGCCTGCAACGTGCGCCGGACCCAGTACGCGAGGTAACGCTCCCGCAGGTTCAGCACCTCGGCGATCTCGAGCGGCTTTAGATCCACGCCGAGCTTTTCGGGAGGGAAATCGCGCCGGACGGCGTCGCGGGCCACCTTGTGGAGCGTTTCGCAGGCCGTGTTGGGCGGGAACACCGCGCGCGCCGCCTGTGCCACGCTGCGGTTGAAGCAGACGTAGAAGAACCGCTGTGACGGGTTCGCCTCGGCGAGCAGCCGCAAGGTGGTGCTCTTACCCGCCCCCGCGTACGCGTTCAGCAGGAGGACTTCGCCGGCGACGACGCCGCGCCGAAGGATTTCTTCCTGCTCCGCGGTGGGCTGCACGGGAGGAGCGGATTTCGTCGGCATGCGGCGCGGAAAGTATCATGCTTCGCATGAATCGCAGGTCGCAAAACGGAAGTCCGCGGAGGCTGGCCCGGTTTTAGGGGAGCGCGGGCGTCCCGCCCGTCAAAATCGGCGGGACGCCGGCGGTCCCTTGGCGGGCGGGACGCCTATCTCGCAACCGGCCGGGCGACCCGCAACCGCACGACGGCTCCGGCCAGTCCCGGGGAGGAAGCTTCGACCGTGATCGTGGCCCCCGGCGGCGCGCCCGGGTCGACGCGGACGATGGCTTGGGCCAAGCCCTGGTAGGCGCGGCGTTCGACGTCGGCGAACGGGGCGAGGTCCGTCGCGTCCCCATTGTCGGTCGCGACGAGTTCGCCGGGACCGGCCACGCGGAAGCGGATCGACGGATGACCGCGCGGCACGGGCACGCCGTGCCCGTCGCGAACCGTCGCCGTCACAAAGGCCAGCGCGCCCGTCCCCGCCGTGGGTTGTTCCGGAGTTAACGACAGAGTCTTCGGCGCGCCGGCGGTCCGCACCCGGTCCTCGGCCCAACGCCGGCCCGCCCGGTACGCCACGGCGCGGAGTTCACCCGGTTCATACCGGACGTCGTCCCAGGCGATCTGGTACTCTCCGGGCCCTTTCCGCCGGCGACCCAACGACCGACCATTCAGAAAGAGTTCCGCGGCATCGCCGGTGGTGTAAAGACGCACCGGGGTCACTTGGCCAATGCGCTCCGGCCAAGTCCAGTGCGGCAGCAGGTGCGCCATCGGCAAATCGGGACGCCAACGCGATTGGTAGAGGTAGAACCGGTCTTTTTTGAACCCGCAAAGGTCCAAGATGCCGAAGTAAGAGCTGCGCGACGGCGCCTCCTCGTCGTAGGGCACAGGTTCTCCGAGGTAATCGATGCCGGTCCAGACAAACTCGCCGGCGACAAAACCGTTGTGGTCTTGTCCACGGAACTCGGCTTGCGGCGACGTCGCCCAAGGCGGGGCGTACGAATCGTAGGAGCTTACTTGAAAATTTTGCCGGTCGTGGCCCGGTCCCAAGGGAAAAAAGTACTCACCGCGCGAGCTGACCGTCGACGACGTTTCGCTGCCAACCACCGGCTGCTGCGGGTGGGCGAGGCGAAACGGCGCGTACTCGGACGGGTGATAGTTAAACCCAAAGACGTCTAAACGCGCGCCGAAACCGTTGTAAGCGGCCGCGGTCTCGCTGCAGGCCGCCGTCACCGGGCGGGTGGGATCCTCCTGGCGGACGACCTCCCGGAGCATCGCCGCTTTCGCGGGTCCGTCGACGGCATCGGATTGGTTGGGGATTTCGTTGCCGATGCTCCAGAGCACCACGCTAGGGTGGTTGCGGTCGCGGCGGACGAGGGCCCGGAGGTCCGGCTCATGCCAATCCGCAAACAGCAGGTGGTAATCGCCGGGCGTTTTCCCGCGGTCCCAGCAGTCGAAAGCCTCATCCATCACCAGAAAACCCATCTCGTCGGCGAGGTCGAGCAGGACGGGTGGCGGCGGGTTGTGGCTGGTGCGCAGGGCGTTGCAGCCCATCTGCTTCAGCAGCACGAGCCGGCGCTGCCAAGCGGAGCGGTCCGTGGCGATCCCCAGCGCACCCAGGTCGCCGTGCAGGCAGACACCCTGCAGCCGCGCTTTTCCTCCGTTGAGCACAAACCCGCGCCCGGCGTCGAAACGCGCCGAGCGGAAGCCGGTGCGCACTTCATAACGGTCGATAGGACGACCGTCGCGGAGGACGGTGAAAGTAACCCGGTAGAGGTGAGGGTCGTCGGGTGACCAGGGGCGCACCTCGCGCGGGGTTAAAGAGAGGCGCACGATCGTGCCGCCGCCCGGCGGCAGATCGGTCACGGCCGATTCGGCGGCGGCGACGGGCGATGCGCGCCCGAGGCGTCCTTCGTCCGGAGCACCCTCGTCCCGGAAGACGGCGTGCACTTGGACGGGCTGCGGGATCGACGATTCGTTGCGCAAGGCGACCGCCGCCTCCAGCCGATCCGGCACGGGCCCCGGTCCGGCGGTGGTCACGACCGTCCCCCAGGGATCGAGGTGCACGGCGTCGGTCTTGAGGAGGTAAACGTCGCGGTAGAGCCCACCGCCTGGGTACCACCGCGCGGCGCGGTCGGGCGTATGTAGCCGGACGACCAAACAATTGTCGTCGTCGAAGCGCGCCGCCTCGGTCAGGTCGACTTCGAACGTGGTGTAGCCGTACGGCCAACCGCCGACGAAACGCCCGTTTAACCAAACGCTGGCGTAGGACATCGCGCCTTCCACGCGCAGGGTGAGGCGCCGTGCGCGGTCGCCGGGTGCCAGGCGGAAGCGCTTGCGGTACCAGACCGGGGTGTCGTGACGACGTTTGCCGGTGGCACCGGGCAGACCTTGCTCAAACGGCCCGGCGATGGCCCAATCGTGGGGCAGGGCAACCGACTGCCATGCACGGTCATCGAAGGTCGGCTGCACGAACGAGACATCATCCGCAGGCTCACCGGCGGGTCGCGCGAGCGGCGCTTGACCGGGTCGGAAACCATTGGCGGACGGCAGGAGGAACGGGCGCAGGCGCGCGTAATCCAAGCGGTCGTCGAGGCCGTCGGGATCTCCGGCGTGAAAACGCCAGTCGTCGTTGAACAGGGTCGCCTCCCGGCCGTTGGCGGCTTGCGCTTGATCGGTCAGCGTCATCGCGAGAAGGACGACCATTGCAACCGCGCGCAAGGCCGGGAAGGAGGTTGCGGCGCAGACGAAAACCACCCTGTACAGGACCCGGGTCACGGCGCGGACGTTAAACTGGGTTGCATGCCGAAGGTCAACAGGAAGAACGACGTTGGCCCCGCGAGAGACCCGGTGGGGCGAAAACCCGGCCCGCCCAGCAGGGCCGCCCTCGCCCGAAAACGGCCGCGGGGCGAAGGGTGCCGACCCGGGTAACCC
>CAXUNV010000039.1:0-4967 GCA_964252355.1 uncultured Chthoniobacterales bacterium
GGCTTCCTGGCGGCGTGCGGGGTCATCGGCTGGCCAGCGGGCTGGGCCGCCGCGGTGCCGGCGGCGCTGGGCGTCGGCGTCGTTTGCGGTCTGGTGAACGGCTTGCTGGTCGCCGGGGCGCGTCTGCCCGCGATCTTGGCCACGCTGGGGACGATGCAACTTTTCGCCGGTTTTGCCGTCGGGATCACCAGCCACATCTTCCACAGCACCGCGATCACGGGCATTCCGCCCGCTTACTCGGACTTGGTCAATGGCTCGGTCGCCGGCGTCCCCACGCCGTTCCTGATCTTCCTGGTTTGCCTCGTGGTTGTCTACTTGGTGACCGCGCGCTCGCCCCTTGGCAAGCAGATGCGGCTGTACGGCACGAGCGCGCGCGCGGCGGTCTTCGCCGGGATCCCTAATTTCCGCATGCTGATGCTCACGTACGGCTTCAGCGGGCTTATCGCCTCGTGTGCCGGGTTGGTCATGCTCGCCCGCGCCAACAGCGCCAGCGCCGATTACGGGACGTCCTACCTTCTGCTTGGGGTGCTCATCAACATCCTGGCCGGCGTCAACCCCAACGGAGGTTCCGGAACGTTGTTCGGGTTGGTTCTGGCCGTCCTGTCGCTGCAGTTCATCTCCAGCGGGCTCAACCAAATGGCCGTGAACAATTTTGCCAGGGACCTGCTCTACGGGCTGCTGCTCGTCACCGTCATGGCCGTGAACCGATTGCAGGGCCGGATCCACGCGACCCGGCCGCGGACCTGAGAAATTTCCAAGACTGCGCAGGATGGCGCACGTAGCCAAGCTGGCCGGAGGCGGCTGCGTGCCCCCTTACCTCCACCGTAAGGCCAGGGGGGACAAGGCACCGACCGTGGGATTGAGACGTCCGTGGAAGACGCCATCGCGATGGGGGCGTTACGGGAGCCGCGCCGCGGGCTGATGGCCCAAAAAATGCCTCGGACCCCCGCCCAGGGCTTGCCCTGGGTACGGGTATGGTGACGGGCAAGCGCTGAAGGGGCGCAAGAGCGCCTCCCCAGACTACCGCCTCACTGCGCCACGCCCGTTATCGGACGCGCGCGTTTTGCTTGTCGCTCGCGCCGCAGGCGCCGGCTCCGGCCTGCCCGGGCCAGCTCCGGCAACATTACCAAACTTTAATGTGCCGTTAACCCGCAGTTCACGTCGTCCCGGTACGTTGCCCTCCTGATGGTGCGTCCGTCCCTGCGTGCGTCGAGACGTTTGCGTGATTCCCTGGGCGGCGGCCCGGCCGGGGTGCAAGCGCGTGCCCGGGCCCGCCGGGGCAACGGCCGCGCCTGATCAAAGGAGCGCCTTCTCCATGGACGTCCAACCCGTTTCCCTGCTTGTGCCTTGTTACAACGCCGAACCGTTCCTTCCAGCCCTTGCCACCGCCGTGGAACGGCAAACTGTTCCTTTCGGTGAAGTTCTCCTTTACGACGACGGGAGCCGAGACCGGACCGTCGAGATCGCGCGACGGCTCGGGTTCCGCGTGCTCGTGGGAGGCGAAAACCGGGGGCCGGCGCACGCGCGCAACCAATTGCTCGCCGCAGCCTCGCTCCCGTTCGTCCACTTCCACGACGTCGACGACGAATTTGCGCCGCAATTCCTTGAGCTCTTTGGGCCCCTGCTCCACGACGAGCGGACGGCGGCAGTCTGCGCAGTCCGGGCCTACTTCCATCACCCAAAAGAGGCATCCTGCGTGATGCGGTTTCCGAATGTCGAGGTGCACCCGGACTTGACTGAGTTCTTCATCGAGAACTTTGTGCACCTCAACGCCTTCATCATTCCGCGGGCGCTCGCGCAGGCCGTGGGCGGCTTCTACGAAGCGCTGCGGATTGCTGAAGATCGTGACTTCGAGGTGCGCATGGCGCGAGCGGGACTGCGGTGCCGTTACGTGGATGAACCACTGGTGACGTGGAACGAGCGGCCAGGGTCGACTTACGGGGGCGTCGCCCCGCGCACCCTCTGGCGCTACGACCGGCTTTACGCCCAGCGGTGTGTGGCGCTTGGCCCGCGCTACCGGGACTTCTTCGGCCGGTACTGGTATGCCCGCGCCTGGGATGAATACTGGCGCAGTGCCAACGCGGCGCGTCGCAACAATCTTGGTCTGGCGCGCATTGGCGGGGTGACCTACGGGCCCGGCGACGGCCCGGTGCACCGGGCCTTGGCGCCGTTGATCGGGGCCCGGCCCTTCTTCTTCGCCCGGAAAGTCCGGCTCAAGCTTCGGGAGCGATTGCGCCGGGCTGTCCAGCGTTTCGGCAAGTCTGACTTGCGCGGCCGCGGTTGCGCTGCCTAGCGACGACCGGAGGCGCGGTCAGGCATCGCTCGATCGCGTGACTTCCGGGATGGTCGCCGGACGTCTTTCAAAAGACCTCCTGTCCTGCCAATCCAGGGGAGGTGGCGGCTCACCCGCTCCCGGCGTGCGCTGACGTCTCCCGCAGCCCGCGGACCGCCCGCGGACCGTCCCCGAATTGCAGAACTTGACGCACCCAACTCAAAAACCAAGGTGAACCCCGGCTGGGTTTCGTGAAGCCCGGCTGGGTTTCCCAATCCCCTACGAGGCGACGGCGGCCCGCAGACGCCAAACTCAGCGTGACGCTTTGCCAACCAGAGGCCAGAGATCAAAGATTAGAAGCTACCAACGGCTCTTCCGCGAACCATCAACCGCCCGTGTCGCGGCGCTCAGCGCTTCTCTTTGCCGAAGAGCTCTGCTAGCCCCTCCGGCGACGCCGGGCAGACGCCCAGTTCCGTGACCAAGCCCGTCACCAAGCGCGCCGGCGTCACGTCGAACGCATAGTTTGCCACCGGGCTGCCGGCGGGCGTCAAGCGGACGGTCACGGTGTCGCCGGCGTCGGTCATGCCGGTGACGTGCGACACTTCTTCGGCCCCCCGTTGCTCGATGGGGATCTCGCGCACGCCGTCGCGACTGCGCCAATCGACGGTGCTGGAGGGGAGCACCGCATAGAACGGCACGGCGTTGTCGTGGGCCGCCAACGCCTTTAGGTACGTCCCGACTTTGTTGCAGACGTCGCCGGTCGCCGTCGTGCGGTCGCTGCCGACCAAGCAGAGGTCGACTTGGCCGTGTTGCATCAGGTGTCCGCCCGTGTTGTCGGCGATCACCGTGTGATCGATGCCTTGGTTCAGCAACTCCCAAGCGGTGAGCGCCGCGCCTTGGTTGCGGGGACGGGTCTCGTCCACCCAGACGTGGAGCGGGACCCCGCCGGCGGCCGCCTTGTAGATCGGAGCCAAGGCCGTGCCCCAATCGACCGTTGCCAACCAGCCGGCGTTGCAATGGGTCAACACCTGCACCGGCCGCGTGCGACCATTCCTTTCCCACGCATCCCGCAGGAGGGCGGCCCCGTGTTCGCCGATCGCTTGGCACGTCGCCACATCCTCTTCGGCGATCCGCTCCGCCTCGGCGTAAGCCGCCGCGGCGCGATCTTTGACCGGGACGTTTGCGAGGTGTGCACGCATCCGGTCCAAGGCCCAGCGCAGGTTCACCGCCGTCGGCCGGGTTTTGAGAAGGACTTCGTAGGCTCGGGCGAGCGCCGCGTCGCTGGCATCTTCCCGCGCCGCCAGGGCGTAGCCATGCGCCGCCGCCACCCCGATCAGGGGCGCGCCGCGCACCACCATCGTCTGGATCCCGCGGGCGGCACCTTCGACGGTCTGCCAACGCTCCACGACAAAGCGGTGCGGCAGGTGACGCTGGTCGATGACGCAGACGGACGCACCGCCATCGTCTGACCAGAGACTTCGGCGCGGTTTCCCTTCGACGATCATAACAGGGCCGCCGCGCGGTCGGCGACGTGGCGTGCGGTGGAGAAGCCGTCCGGGGCAACCGTCAGTTCGCGCGCCAAGCGGAGGGACTGCACTTCGCAGGCCGCCCGCACGGCCGGATCAGCGATAGCTTCAAGGTCTTCCACGTGCGCCACCCCAAAAAGGCGCCGGACCATCTTCACGCCGGCAAACCCCAGCGAATCCAAAAACAGCTCGCGCAGAAAACGCCGGCGCTCCCCTTCCAGCGCTTCGCGGTCGGCCTCCCCGCGAAACAGTTCCGCCAGAAACGCGTCGCCGCTCGGTGTCGCGCGCCACCTTTGGAGAAAACGGCTCTCGAAGCCGTCCCAAACGGCGCAAAAGGTGTTGAGCAACCAGTCGCGGTACCCGTCACGCTCCCCACGACGTCGCTCGTGACCCGTCTGAGAGAAGAACGCCAGCAGCAGGTTGCCAAGGATCGCGCCGACGTCGAAGCCCATCGGGCCAAAAAAAGCGAACTCCGGGTCGATCACCCGGGTGTTTTCCGGGGTCGCCATGATCGATCCCGTGTGGAGGTCGCCATGCACCAACGCCTGAGTGGAACTCAAAAACTTCCATTTTAGCCGTTGTGCAGCGATTTTGAGTTCGGCGTCCTCACGGGTGCGCCGTGCCCAATCGTCCAAGTAAGGGCGCGTCCAACGGTTAAGATCCGCCACCCGGTAAGGGTCGGTGAACACGAACGTCTCCGTGAGCCGGCAAAGCTCGGAGTTCTCGCTGAACAGTGCCACCTGGGCCCGCTTGACGTCTCCCGCCATCGCCAAGTCAGACGTCCCGAAAAGCGTGCTTGCCAGGAAATCGGCCAAGTCGTCCGCCAACCGGGGGTAGGTGATTCCTCCGATAAAGCCTTTGCGTAAGATCACGTGGGGCGTCAGGTATTCCATCGTGATCGCCGCCTGGGTTTCGTCAAAGCCGTACAGCGCCGGCAGCAACGCCGGGGCGTGGACGGCGTGCGCCTGGAGGGCGTGCCACTCATAAAAGCTCCGCCGCAGCGGCAACGGCCAGGACTCACCGACCAACCGGACATAAGGCAGCGCCTGCTTCACGACCAGGGCGCCGGCCGGGCCCTCGGCGATGAAGACCAAATTCAGGTTGCCGTCGCCGACCTCGCGCGCCCGCCACTCCTCGGCCCGGCGCGCCGCCCAGTAACCAGGCGCATA
>CAXUNV010000039.1:4977-9161 GCA_964252355.1 uncultured Chthoniobacterales bacterium
TTTCCAAAAAACCCGGCACGGTGGTTTCCGTGAGTGGGGCATAACCTACGGGAACGTCGCTGCGCAGCATGAGAAACAGAGAACAGACGCGAGTCTGCCGGGGCTTGGCGCGGCACGCAAGGCGGAATCCGCGCGGTGCGCGGGAGAACTCCCTTGACGTGTTTGGAGGTGCCCTCTAATTCTGCATACGCGTCGTTTGCCAAAGAGCCCTGACCTTTGTCAAGAGACGTCCACTCTCTGACACCCCCCGCATGAAAAGCCGCTGCTTCTCCCGTCGACGTCTCCATCCTGCCCGTTTCCCCCGCCAAATCCCTGTGGCCTTGGCTCTAGGCGCCGCGTTGCTGGGCTTGGCGGTCTCCACCCCAGGTGCCCGCGCGCAAGGTGCGGGCAAAAAACTTCGCGTCGGACTAACCGTCCCGACGCTGGTCAACCCTTTCTTCGTCGGCATGGCCCGCGGGGTTCAGGAACGGACGGGCGCGCTTGGTTACGACCTGATCGCGCCGAACGCGAACAACGACATGGCCACCCAGATCAACCAGATGGAGGACCTGATCACCAAGAAAGTCGACGTCATCATCATCTGCCCGATCAACGCCAAAGCCGTCGTGCCAGCCGTGAAGAAAGCGAACGCGGCCAAAATTCCGGTCATCGCCCTGGACCGCGGCTCGGACGGTGGCGAACTGGCGAGCTTCATCGAGACGAACAACGTCGAGATGGGTCAAAAAGGCGCCGATTGGATTGCCGAGAAGCTGAAAACCCGCTACGGCAGCGCCAAAGGGAACGTGGTCAACCTGCAAGGCCTGCGTGGCACCACCGCCGCGGAAAGCCGGGAAAAAGGCTTTTCTGAAGAGTTGAAGAAGTACCCGGAAATCAAACTGGTCGCCAGCCAGGCGGCCAATTTCGATCAGGAACGCGCCTTGAACCTGATGACCGACATTCTGCAGGCCAACGCCAAAATTGACGCGGTGTTCTGCGCGAACGACGACAACGCCGTCGGCGCGCTCAAAGCGGTCGATGCGGCGCACCGTTTCAAACCGGTCGGTGACAACGCCCGGATCCTGATCCTCGGCATCGACGGCACCGGCCAAGCGCTGCAGGCGCTCCGGGACGGCAAGCTCGACGCGACCATCTCGCAAAACCCGGTGAAGATGGCAGGCAAAGCCGTCGATTTCGCCAAGGAGATCTCCGAAGGCAAAACCGTGGAGAAGCGCGTCTATTACCCGAACTTGCTGCTGACCAAAGACAACTTGGACTCCCCTGAGGTCAAAGATTACGGCCTTTGGGGCGAGGGGAAGTGATGCTGCTGCGGATGCGCGAGATCAGCAAGCGGTTCGGCGCCCATCTCGCGCTCTCGCAAGTTGACCTTTCCCTCGATGCTGGGGAGGTCCTCGGAATCGTCGGCGAAAACGGGGCGGGCAAATCGACGCTCATCCGCGCGTTGGCCGGGGCGCATGCGGCGGACGCCGGATCGATCGAGATCGATGGCCGGCCGATGCGCTTCCGCTCGCCTGCCGACAGCATTGCTGCCGGGGTGGCCGTCATCTACCAAGAGTTGACCATCGTTCCAGAACTCTCGGTGGCGGAGAACGTCTTCCTCGGCGCGGTCCCCCGGCGGGCCGGACCGTGGGTCGACCGCGCACGGATGGTGGCCGAAGCCGAGAAACTCTTGCGCGGGTTGGGTCTTGACATTGACCCGCGCCAAAAGGCGGGGGAACTCTCGCCCGGTTACCAGCAGATGGTCGAGATCGCGCGCGCGATCAATCGGCAAGCCCGCATCGTGCTGATGGACGAACCAACCTCGTACCTCAGCGAGCATGAGGTCGGCAGGCTTTACGAGTTCATTGGCCGCCTGAAGGCCCAACGGCTCGGGATCATCTACATCTCGCACCATCTGGAGGAAATCTTCCGCGTCTGCGACCGCGTGATGGTGCTGCGCGACGGCAAAAACGTCGACGCGCGGCCGGTGGGGAGTTGGGACGGGCGCTCGCTGGTCGAGTCGATGGTGAACCGATCCATCGAACAGTTCTACCCGTACGAAGCGCGTCCGTTGGGCGAAACGGTGCTGCGCGTCCGTGGGCTGACCGTGCCGCCGCGCCTGGACGACGTCAGCTTCGAACTGCGCCGGGGAGAAATCCTCGGCGTCGCCGGTGTGGTGGGAAGCGGCCGGAGCGAACTGCTGAAGGCGCTCTTCGGGGCGCTGCCGATCCGGAAGGGCGAGATCGAGTGGCGGGGCAAAAGTTTTCGTCCGGTTTCGCCCGGCGACAGCATCCGTCGCGGGATGGTGATGATCCCGGAAGACCGCAAGCTGGAAGGCCTCATGTTGGATGCCACGATCGAGAACAACGTCTCGGCGTCGGTGTGGCGCCGCCTATCCCGCTGGGGCGTGGTTCGGCCCGAGGCGAAGCGACGCCTCACTGCGGATGGCATCCGGCAGTTCAACGTGGTTTGCCGGGGCCCGCAGTCGGTTGTCCGGACCCTGTCGGGCGGCAACCAACAAAAGGTGGTCTTCGCCCGGACGCATGCGGTCGGGCCCAAGCTGTTCCTGTTGGACGAACCGACCCGTGGGGTGGACGTCGGCGCCAAGGTCGAAGTCTACAAACAGGTCATGCGCTTCGCGGCCGAAGGTTGCGCGGTCTTGCTGGTCTCGTCGGAGCTCGCTGAATTGCTGGGCCTGGCCGACCGCGTGCTGGTCCTGAACGGGGGCCGGGTGGTCGGCGACTTGGCCCGGGCCGCCGCCAGCCACGAGCGCGTCCTCCACCTGAGCACTGAGGAGCGGCCGCCGGAGGAGACCGTTCGCTTGGACGCGCCGGCAGGCGAGACCAACTCCCTCGACCGGCTGATCGGATGAGCACCAAGGCGCTGCCACACCCGCCAGGCAGCTCCGCCCCGGCCGAGCGCCGCCGAAGGACCGGCGCCTCGGCGTGGCAGTGGGCGAGCCGGTTCACCGTCCAAATCGCCCTGGTGCTGCTCGCTGCGGCATTTACGGCCCTCTCCCCGCAGTTCCTCACGCTCGAGAACTGGTCCAACATCATCCAGCAGAGCTCCGTCATCGCCATCGCCGCCTGCGGCGAGACGTTCGTCATCATCATCGCAGGCATCGACCTCTCCGTCGGTTCCGTCGTCGCGCTGGCGGGCATTCTTTCCGCCGGGCTCGTCGTCAACCACGGGGTGCCGGGCTGGTTGGGCGGCCTCGCCTGCGTGGGCGTGGGCGTCGTCTGCGGTTTGTTCAACGGTTTCTGCATCTCGCGCCTGGGCCTTTCCGCGTTCATCGCCACCCTCTCGAGCTTGGCCATGGCGCGGGGGCTCACGCTCGCTTACTCCAACGGCCAAACGATCTTTGGCCTGCCGGACGACTACAATTTTCTGGGCGGGGGCACCCTGCTGAACGTCTCCGTGCCGATCCTGCTCACCGCCTTGGTGTTTGTGACCATGCATTTCGTCCTGTCGTCCACCGTGTTCGGGCACGAAGTGTACGCTTTGGGCGGGAACCGCGAAGCGGCGCGCTTGGCCGGGATCAACGTCCGGCGCGTCGAGTTGCTGGTGTACCTGTTGGCCGGCGGGCTGAGCGGTTTGGCCAGCTGGGTGTTGACCGGCCGGCTCACCGCCGCGTTACCCTCCTCCGCCACCGGTTTGGAACTGGACGTCATCGCCGCCGTGGTCATTGGCGGGGCGTCGTTGTTCGGCGGTCGCGGCAACATGGTCGGCACGTTCTTCGGCGTGCTCACCATCGGCGTGCTACGCAACGGGCTGAACCTGTTGAACGTTTCGCCCTTTTGGGTGCAGTTCGTGCAGGGGGCGGTCATCTTCGTGGCGGTGTTGCTGGACGCGCTCGGCCAACGCCAAAGAAGGGCGGGATAGGCGCGCGACGCGCGCGGCGGCCGGTTTGCGGTTCCCGGTTGCCGGCCGGACCTCGCGGGCGACCCGGTGGGGCGAAAACCCGGCCGGCAGAACCATGCAGATTTCGGGGTTGAACGATCGCCGGGCGGTTTGAGCCTTTGCGGAATGACCTGGACGGCATCTTGGCATCCCTTATACCCGGCTCAGACCAGCCTGCAGACCTCCCCCGGCGAGGGCGGGCCGGCCCGGCAGGCTGGGTCTTCGCCCCACCGCAGGCACGGTGGCGGCCGGGCGGCGGAGCGCCGCCTTCCCCAGCCTGCCCTACCATTCGGAACAGCGCCTCCGGC
>CAXUNV010000039.1:9171-16481 GCA_964252355.1 uncultured Chthoniobacterales bacterium
TGGGTGCAGCTCGTGCTCGGGGCGGTCATCTTCGTGGCGGTCTTGCTGGACGCGCTCGGCCACCGCCAAACACGGCCGGGATAGGCGCGCGCCGCGCGCCTATCCCCCAAACAGCCAACGGCAGATCGTGAGGGCCGCAACGGTTCCGACCAAGTCCGCGAGCAACCCGGCCGGGATGGCGTGGCGGGTGCGGGTGACGTTCACGGAACCGAAATAAACCGCCACCACGTAGAAGGTGGTTTCGGAACTGCCGTAGATGGTCGCGGCCGTGTAGGGAAGCAAGCCGTCCGCCCCGAACCGCTTCACCACGTCGCTCAGGACGGCAATGGCGCCGCTGCCGCTCAGTGGCCGCATGAGGATCATCGGCAAAAGCTCGGTCGGCGTCTGCAAGGCCCGGGCCAGGGGCGCCAAGCCCGCGCTCAGGAGGTCCAGGGCGCCGGATTCGCGAAAGACGGCGAGCGCCACCAGCATCCCCACCAAGAACGGGATGATGCGCGTCGCCACGCCGAAACCCTCTTTGGCACCTTCCACAAACTCTGCGAAAACCGGTACGCCCCGACCCGCGGCGTACAACGGGAAAGCGGCGACCAAGAACGGCACCGCCGTCGGGGAGAGCGCCCGGAAGAAGTTCGCCGGAGCGGGTCCGGGGTTGCCAGCCGGAGCGGACCGGCCAAACCACTCGGGCAGCCAAGCCTGGAGAAAAGCCCAGGCGCAAGCAGCCGCCAAGATCGCAAGGCCCCAGAAGGCCCAAGGCGCCAAGCGCCGGGGCGCATCCGGCGTTTGCGCCTCGGCCACGCCCGCCGCGGGTGCCTCCACCAGGACCGCGGGAAGGGCAGCCTCGGGCGCGCCCTCGCGGACGTCGCGTCGCGCGAAAACCGGCAGGCGCTCGAGGGTCTTCACGATCAGGATGGCGCCGACGGTGGCCGTGGCGGTTGCCAAAATCGTCGAAGGGATGATCGCCGTGGGTGCCTTCCCGCCGTTGATGGCCAGGATGTTCATGGCTGTAGCCGGCACCAACTGGACCGCACTGGTGTTGAGCGCTAGGAATGTGCACATGGCATTGCTGGCGACCGGCGCGCCGCTGTTGAGCCGGTTCAGCTCCGCCATGGCCTTCAGCCCGAGCGGGGTGGCGGCGTTGCTCACCCCCAACATGTTGGCGGCGACCGACATCATCATGGCCCCCATGGCAGGGTCGGCGGGCGGGACCGTCGGGAAGAGCCGCCGCATCACTGGCCGGATGACCTTGGCCAAAAGGCCGATCAACCCGGCGCGCTCGGCCAAGCGCATGAGGCCGAGCCAGAGCGCCATGGTCCCCGCCAACGGCAGCGCGATGTCCAAGACCGCAGCCTTGGCGCCGGAGAACACGGCGGTGTTCACCGTTTCCAAACGTCCCGTCAGGGCGGCAATGATCACCCCGGTGGCCAGCAACCCCAGCCAAAGAAAGTTCAGCATCGGTGGTTGGAACGGTCGGTGCCGTGGATGGCCGGATTGAAAGAGGCGCGCGACGGGGACATGGCGTAAACGGCGCGGACAAGGTGCCGCCGGGCGGAGAATCTGCCAGAAGTAGGATTGGCGGAAGCTGAACTTTTGGGGAGAGTGCCTCATGAGGCTGGCAGGACGGAAAGCTTTGGTGACCGGCAGCAGCCAAGGCATCGGCAAGGCCATCGCGCTCCGGTACGCACAGGAAGGTGCGGACGTCGTCATCAACTACCATCGCCACCCCGAGGAGGCGGACGCAGCCGTCGCGGAGGTGAAGAAGCTGGGCCGCCGCGCGGTCGCGCTCGGCGCGGACCTGGGCTCCGCGAGTGACATCCAGGGCTTGGTCGAAAAGGGCGTCGAGGCGCTCGGCGGGTTGGATCTCTTGGTCAACAATGCCGGCGTGGAAAAGCACGCCTCGTTTTGGGAAGTGACCGAAGCGGATTACGACCTTGTGCTCAACACCAACCTCAAAGGCGCGTTCTTCGCCACGCAGGCCTTCGTGCGACGGTTGCTGGACGCCAAGAAGCCCGGCAAAGTGATCAACGTCAGCTCCGTGCACGAGGAGTTGCCGTTCCCCCACTTCACCTCGTACTGCGCCAGCAAAGGTGGCATGAAGATGATGATGCGTAACTTGGCGATCGAGCTGGCGCCTTTCGGCATCACGGTCAACAACATCGCCCCGGGTGCGATCGAAACGCCGATCAACCGCGAACTGTTGCATGATCCCCAAAAGTTGGATGCGCTGCTCGACAACATCCCCCTGCGCCGTTTAGGCCAGACAGCAGACGTGGCGGGCGCGGCCGCTTTCCTAGCTTCGGCGGATGCCGACTACGTGACCGGCGCCACCCTCTTCGTCGACGGCGGTCTAACCTGGAACTACAGCGAACAGTAAGGAAAACCTATGCAAATCGGCATCGTCGGCCTCGGCCGGATGGGCGGAAACATGGCGCGGCGCTTGACGCGTCATGATCATCAAGTGGTGGTGTTCGACCGCAGCGGAGACGCGGTTGGAAAATTCGAAAAGGAGGGGTTCGCCGGCGCCCGCGCGTTGGAAGAGTTCGTCGGCAAACTGGAAAAGCCGCGCACGGCGTGGCTCATGGTGCCAGCGGGCGGCCCGACCGAGCAGAGCGTCGAAGCGCTCAAGGGTTTGCTGGAGGCGGGTGACACCATCATCGACGGCGGCAATTCCTACTACAAGGACGACGTGCGCCGGAGCCGCTCGCTGAAAGACAAGGGCATCAATTACATTGACGTCGGCACCAGCGGCGGCGTCTGGGGCATCGAGCGGGGCTATTGCCTGATGATCGGCGGCCCGAAGGAGACCGTGCAACGGCTCGAACCGATCTTCTCCGCCTTGGCGCCCGGCAAAGGCAACATTGATCCCACCCCGGGTCGGGATAAGCTCGGCGGAACCGCGGAGCAGGGATTCCTGTATTGCGGACCATCCGGGGCCGGGCATTTCGTCAAGATGATCCACAACGGCATCGAATACGGGATCATGCAGGCGTATGCCGAAGGGTTCGACATCCTGCGCGGGGCGAACTCCGACGCGTTGGAGGACGGTTACCGCTACGACTTTGTCCTGCCCGACATCGCCGAGGTCTGGCGGCGTGGCAGCGTGGTCGGTTCCTGGCTGCTGGACTTGACGGCCATCGCCTTGGCCGAAGATCCCGGCCTCGACCACTTCTCGGGCTTCGTCCAGGACTCCGGGGAAGGGCGCTGGACCGTGCAGGCGGCCATCGAAGAGTCGGTCTCGGCGGACGTGCTCAGCACCTCGCTCTTCACCCGCTTCCGGTCCCGCAAGGAGCATACGTTCGCGGAAAAAGTGCTCTCCGCCATGCGTAACAAGTTCGGTGGCCATCTCGAATCGTACCCGGGCCATTAAAGGGCGGTATGGACGCGAGCCATCCCACGCCGCAGGCCGTTGACCCATGCGCCATCGTCATCTTTGGCGCATCGGGCGACCTAACCAAACGAAAGCTCATCCCGTCCCTTTACAACCTGCGCTCCTACGGGCTGTTGCCCGAGAAGTTCAGCCTCATCGGGGTGGCGCGTCAGGACTGGTCGGACGAGGCGTTCCGCGAGCAGCTGGGTAAGGATCTCGCCGAGTTGGGCACCCAACCGGTGGACCCTAAACTCTGGGAGGACTTCCGGCGCAGGATGAGCTTCTGCGCCGGGGAGTTCGACAATGACGCCACTTACGAATGCCTGGGCCAGGCTTTGCAACGCTCGGAAAAAGAGTTTGGCACGGCTGGCAACGCGATCTTCTACTTTTCCATCCAACCGACGTTTTTCGCCACCGTGGCTAAAAAGTTGGCCGCCCACGGCCTCACCTTGCAAGGGGAGGGCCGGCCAGGTTGGCGTCGAGTCATCGTCGAGAAGCCGTTCGGCCACGACCTCGCCTCGGCGCGCCAGCTGAACCGTGAGTTGACCGGCGTCCTGCAAGAAAACCAGATCTACCGCATCGACCACTACCTGGGTAAGGAAACTGCCCAAAACCTGCTGGTGTTCCGCTCGGGCAACGCGGTCTTCGAGCCGACTTGGAATCGGCGCTACATCGATTACGTGCAGTTGACCGTGGCCGAGACGCTCGGCGTCGAGAATCGCGGCGCGTTCTACGACAACACCGGCGCGTTTCGGGACGTGATGCAGAACCACATGTTCATGCTTTTGGCCCTGATCGCGATGGAGCCGCCAACCTCCCTGCAAGGGGAGGCGATCCGCAACGAGAAGGTCAAGCTTTTGGACGCCATCCGTAAGGTGTCGCCCGAAGAAGCGCTCCGGAACACCGTGCGCGGCCAGTACGGACCGGGCATGATCGGTGACAAACCGGTCCCGGGTTACCGTCAGGAACCCAACGTCAACCCGGAGAGCACCACGGAGACTTACGCGGCGATCAAGCTCTTCATCGACAACTGGCGCTGGGCGGGGGTGCCATTTTATCTGCGTTCCGGCAAACGGCTGATCAAGCGCTCCACCAAAATCGTCGTCCGGTTCAAAACACCGCCGTTGGCGCTGTTTGGGACGGACGCCGGGGACAATCATCCGATCGGTCCGAACTTTCTGGTCTTCCACATCCAACCGGAAGAGGGGATCACGTTGGAGGTGCGCGCCAAGGTCCCGGGCCCGACGGTCCGCACCCAGGAAGTGCACATGGACTTTGATTATAGCCAGTTCGGCGGGCAGATGCCGACGACCGGCTACGAAAAGCTGCTCTACGACTGCATGATGGGCGATGCCACGCTGTTTCACCGGACCGACATGGTCGATGCGGCTTGGGAGGCCGCCCAACCCGTTTTGGATGCCTGGGGCAACCATCCGCCCAAAAATTTCCCAAATTATCCGGCCGGCAGTTGGGGTCCGGCTGCCGCCGTCGACCTCATGGCGCGCGATGGCCACGAGTGGTGGTACCTGCCGAAGTGAGAGGTTGGTAGCAAGGAAAGCTCCCGGAAGGCCGCCCCAAGATCAGCCGAACGAGCGTCGGGGTGCCCTGCCCGCAGCGCGACGGCGGCGCGTCCCTCCTTCGTTCCGGCCCGGCGGCGGGTAAAGCATGACCCCTCTTGCCCTACCAGCGTTTCACCGTGGTGGCCGTTCTGCCCGGAACCCTTTCCGCTCCGTTCCATTGCAAAATGGCGCTACCCCGTTTAGCTTCCGACCCTTCCGCCATGACCGCGAGCATCATCCCTGAAGAACGGCTCAAATCGGTCCGATTTAGCCACGACGAGGTGGCCCGTTATTCCCGTCACCTCATCATGCCTGAGGTGACGTTGGAAGGTCAGAAAAAGCTCAAAGCAGCGGGTGTGCTCTGCATCGGCACGGGCGGTTTGGGGTCGCCCATCGCCCTCTACTTGGCGGCGGCCGGGGTAGGCCGGCTTGGCTTGGTCGATCCCGACACGGTCGACTTCTCCAACCTGCAGCGCCAGATCCTGCACGGCACCGAAGACGTTGGACGTAAGAAACTCAATTCCGCACGGGACCGGATCAAAGACCTCAACCCCAACGTGCAGGTCGACCTGCACGACGTGCTCTTCCGCAGCGAGAACGCCCGCGCGTTGGTCGAGGACTACGACGTCGTGATCGACGGCACCGACAATTTCCCGACCCGCTACCTATCCAACGACGTCTGCGTTCTCGCCAAGAAACCAAACGTCTACGGGTCCATCTTTCGGTTCGATGGACAATGCACCGTGTTCGCGCCGCACCTGGGCGGTCCGTGTTACCGCTGCATGTTCCCGGAACCACCGCCGCCGGGGATGGTCCCGAGTTGTGCGGAAGGCGGCGTGCTTGGCGTCTTGCCGGGGATCATTGGCGTCATGCAGGCGATCGAGGCGGTCAAGTTGATCCTGGGCGTGGGCGAACCACTCTTAGGGCGCCTCGTCAGTTTTGACGCGCTCAAGATGCGCTTCCGCGAATTTTCCATCCGCCGCGATCCGGCTTGTCCGATCTGCGGAGATCATCCGACGATCCACGAGCTTATCGATTACGAGCAGTTCTGCGGTCTGCCGCAGGCTGAGGCGGAAAACGCCCGGGAGATGGCCGTACCCTCGATCAACCCCGTTGAATTGAGCCAACGTCTGGCGAGCAAAGAACCCTTGGTGTTGATCGATGTGCGGGAACCTTACGAGCACGACATCTGCAACATCCCGAGCGCCAAGCTGATCCCTTTAGGTGAACTGCCCGCGCGCCTGAGCGAGTTGGACACGGCCGACGAGATCGTGCTGCAATGCAAAAGTGGCGCGCGGAGCGCCCGCGCTCTCCACATCCTGCAAGACGCCGGTTTCAAGAAGTTGCACAACCTTGAAGGCGGCATTTTAGCCTGGGCCGATCAGGTCGATCCCTCCGTGCCAAAATACTAGGACGGGGCGACGCCACTCCCCGTGAATCGACCGAATCCGCTCCCGCCCGGTTTGCGGGAGATTTTGCGTTGCCCGGTCACCGGCGCACGGCTGCGGTGGCTGACGCCGGCAGAATGGGCGGTCGTGCTGAGGGCGCAAGGACGGGGGACCTTGCGCGCGCTCACCGCGGGAGCGCCGCTGGAGCCGTGTGCGCACGCTTTGGTTTGCGAAGACGGGAAAATCTGTTACCCGGTTCGCGACGGTGTGCCATACCTCGTTCGGGAGGCAGGTTTCTGGTTGCCCGAGCCGCCCGCCTGAAGCCACTTGCCCGCACATGTCTAAGGACGAAAAGTCGTCGAAGTGCCAGATCATTCTCGACGCCCTCGACCAGGATCGTGCGGTCGACGCAACCGAGTACAAAGAGAAGCTCAAGGAATACCAGGTGCGCATGGTGACCCTGCAGCGTGGGCTGATGGGTTCGCGGCACAGTTTGGTCGTCGTGGTGGAAGGGCCGGACGCCTCCGGCAAAGGGGGAGCCATCAAGCGCTTGGTGGAAAAGCTCGACCCGCGCGGGTACCGGGTCTACTCGATCGTCAAACCGACGCAGGAAGAGTATCAGCACCATTATTTTTGGAGGTTCTGGACCAAGCTGCCTGCCTACGGGCAGATCGCGATTTTTGACCGTTCTTGGTACGGGCGGGTGCTGATCGAAAAGGTGGAGGGATACGCGACGACCGAGGAATGGAAGCGGGCATATCGCGAGATCAACGAGTTTGAACGCTGGCTGACCGACGACCAGACCGTCATCGTCAAGGTTTACCTGCACGTCACCAAAGAGGAACAGCTCGACCGTTTTCGGCGACGGGAGGCCGATCCCCTGAAGCATTGGAAGATCACCGAAGAGGACTGGCGCAACCGCCGCCGTTGGGAAGATCATAACCAAGCGGCGCAGGAGATGTTCGAGATGACTTGGTCTCCGTACGCACCCTGGACGGT
>CAXUNV010000040.1:0-16387 GCA_964252355.1 uncultured Chthoniobacterales bacterium
AGCCAAACGTTGGTGTCGAGCACCGCGCGCAGCATCTCCAAGCTGTCGCCGTCGGTCTGGAGGTTGTATGCGATCAGGAGCGTGACGAACCCACTCGTCGCGGCGCAGACCAAGCCGATGCCGTTCCGGTAGAAACGCTCCAAAATGAGGCAGAGCGCCACGGCGCCCCAGCCGACGAAGATGGCCGAGCTGTAAAGGTTTGTTACCGGGGGCCGGCCCTGGAGGTACATGCGGATGCCGAGCCCGGCGGTGTGCAGCACGAATGCCAGGAGCAGCAGGAGCGTGGCCGTGCGTGCGAGCGGCCTCGTCCAGACCAGCCAAGACAGGATGGCGAGCACGAACACCAAAACGTACAGCGTCATCGCCTGCAAAAACGGGGCGGCACCGTTGAACCAACTCTCCAGCCAGGGGCGGGAGAGTTCACCCGGCACGCTCCGCCCCAAGTAATCCGTGTAGCCGCGCAAGGCCGCGTTGAACGCCGCTGGATCGTCGGTCCGGTACGCAGAGACCATGGCCGCGTAAGCCGAGACCGGCACTTCGATCCGGTGCGACCCGATGCTGGCCAACAACGCGCCCCCGATATGTTTCCAACGTTCGTTGGGATCATTGACGCCCGCAAACGGGAACGCGTAGACGTACTTCGCCTGAGCGAGGTTCTGATAACGCTGGGTGAACTGCAGGATGCCTTCGAAAGCCATTTGGTCGAAGGGGCGCCCCGCGTCACGGTCCGAGATGGCCTGCAGACCGGTCGAGATCAATTTCTCAAAAGCCTGCACCTCTTGTCGGAAGTCCAGCGCCCCTTCTGGCTGCAACGAATTTTTCAGGCGAAGGTAGAGGAGCAGACCGTCCCGCAGCCGGATGATCGCACGCTGAAAGCTGTTCCGGGTTTGGGCGTCGATTGCCGCCGCCGCATCGGCTTGCTTCTGGATCTCGGCGAGGAACGGTCGGAAATCGTCGAACGAGAACAAGGTCTCCTTGCGCTCGCTCCAGCCTAACAAGTCGCGGACGTCCGGGTGGGTGACCTCAAAAACCTTTTCGCCGTCGGCCCGCTCTGGGCGCATGGTGGCGTCGAGCAACCACGCCGTAGGCGGCGCCTTGCGGCCGTCGGCCGCTTCGTAGGCGCCATGGTGGTTCATCATGGCGAGCGAGAGCCGGGCCAGCGTGTCCATGGGCATCACCCGGCCACCGACCAACACCGGCAGCCTGCTGAAACCGACGACGTCGAAGCCCTGCGCCGGCCTCCGGCCGGGGAGCAGTTTGCCCATCAGCCAAAACCCGACCAGCGCGAGCACGATCCAGGGGAGGTGTCGTTTCATGAGGCGGCGGTGGCGACTCGTCCCTTGCGGGCGAAACGGATCAGGTGCGAACCGAACTGCCAAAGCATGCCCACCACGAGCAGCGCGCAGGAGATGTACGGGATCGTCCACCCAGGGTTCTGCATGACCTGCAGCACGGTCGTCCGATCGTTGTCGTCGAAGCCGGCTTGGTAAAAAGTCAAGCCCGCGTAACGCAACGGGTGGTTCATAAAAATGGAGGTCTGCCGGTCCTCCCGACGGCTGGGATCCAAAAGGCGGACTTGGCTGGAGAAGTTTTTGGCGATGTCCGTGCCGGCGTAGCGGTCGTGGTGGAAACGCAGGAGCTGCAGCGCGAACGGTTGGTAGTAACGCTGCGGCTGCAGCGCAATCTGGAACGGTTTGCCATCGACGGTGAAACTCACCGGTTGCGGAAACCCGGTGGAAACCCGCCACGAACCAATGGCTCGCTCACCTTGGAGCAAGGTCACGGCCGTGGTCGCGACGTTCCGTTCGTCTTGCTTGAACGTCTTCGCCACGGGCACCGCGACGGCCATGGGCCCCAGCGGTAAGTGCGGGTAAGCGGGCGAAGGCAACTGGTTTGGATTGATCAAGGCTGAATTGGCGTAGAACTCGTCGACCCGCACCCGGAACGCCGATCCAGGTACCGCGACCGTGCGGCCTTTGCGGAGTTCGGAATCAGGGATGGAAATCACCCGGTCGCGGTCCGGCAACGAACGGTCGGTGATCGTCAATTCGTCGTAGTAAGGGCTTTCGGAGAAGTTTTTGGTTTGCCCTTCGTCGAGTCGCATTTGGCTTTCGACTTGGAAGAGGCTGGTAAACAGCTGTCCCAACAGCATCAGGATCAAGCCGCCGTGCAGGACGTGGATGCCGAGTTTGTTCCAGGCGAACCGGAACTTCGCCACATGCGCCGCGATCAGGTTGACGAGCAGCACGCCTCCGACGGAGTACCCCCCCGGGAACCAAGGCACGGCGTAGGGCGTACCCGGGATGGGTAGGAATAGAAAAAAGCTCTTAAAATAACGGTTCTGCGCTTCGAAGATGCCGATGTGCACTTGGTCGAGCGTGCCGACGACGATCAGCACCATGGCGCAGGCCAAGCAGACGATCGTCAGCTTCAACGAGGCGAGCGGGCGGAGCAGGTTTGCTCTCCTAATCATTGGTTGACTTCGGACGGTTGGCCGCGGCCGCGGTTTCTTCTTGGGCGGGCGGTAGGGTGAAGCGGAAAGATTGCACAAAGTCCCGGAAAGTCTGCCGCTGGCTCTCCACGAAGGCGGGCGGCCCGGTCATCTTGACGAACCAGGCACGGTCGGGCAATTGGAACACGGCGCCAAGGATGCGCGACGGTTTGGCGCTGGCCGCCGGTGCGGTGTAGTCGACTTGGATTCCATCCACGCCGCCGGCCGTCACCGGCTGAGCCTCGCGGCGAAGGTCGTCGGCGGGCAGAGGGGTCAATTCAACTTGGCCACGCCAGCGGTTGAGGTTGGACGCGAGGCCACCCGCCTCGCCAGGGAATGAGACCACGGAGACGTCGGCGCTGGCACCGTTGGGGCCGTCGGCCTGGAAGCTGCCCTGGCGCAGCTCGGTGGTCGGGGTCGCCGCCCAGCGGTACGGCGGGGGCCATGTGCGGGGGCGCTCGGTTGACGGCGACAGGGGACCCGGCGCGACGCCCGCGCCGCCTCCCTCGGGTTTCGGAATGTCGTAAACCGCCACGGTGCGCCGGTTGCAGGAGGTAAGGAGAAGGCAACCCAGCAACGCCGCGCAGAAGGGCGCGCCCACCGCACGTGAAAACGTGGAGCGACGGCTGCAAAGCGGGCAAAAAAGGCGGCGGGCGGACATGGCAATACGCGGTGAGGGTGGCGTCGGCTGGCCGGCCCCCGGTGCGTCGGACGTTCATCGCGAGACACGCACGCACCGCAAACCGGCCAACTATTAGAAAAACTTATTTTACGAAATTTTCAAGGCCTGAAGACCGCCTCTCCCCTCGGCCCGTTGGCATTCGGCGGTTCTCAGCTAGGGTGCCCCGTGGGCGCGCGCAACCTGAAAGTGTTGGTGGTCAACAGCGGCAGTTCGTCGCTGAAATTCTCCGTGCTCGAAACGCCGGATGGCGCCGTGCTCGCCAACGGGATGGTCGAACGCCTGCAGACGGATGACGCGCGCCTGGAGGTGAGCGTCCCGGAGAAGTTGCGTCGCGAAGAGACCCTGGGCCGCGCGAGCCACCGCGAGGCGTTGCGCCGGATCATTCGGTTCCTTACCGATGAAGCGGGGGTGGCGGTTGACGCGATCGGCCACCGGGTGGTGCACGGTGGCGAGAGCTTCCGCTCGGCGACCCGGATCGACCGCGGGGTGCTCGACCGAATCCAGGCGTTGTCTGCGCTGGCGCCGCTGCACAACCCGCCCGGCGTCGAAGGGGTTAAGCTTACCCTGGAGATGTTTCCGGGCCGCCCCCAAGTGGCCGTGTTCGACACCGCCTTCCACGCGCACCTTGCCCCGGAAGTCTACCACTACGCCCTGCCGTACGAGCTCTACGAAACCCACCGCATTCGGCGGTACGGGTTTCACGGGATCAGTTACGCCTACATTCTGGGCGAAACGGCACGGCGTCTCGGCAGTGCGGTGGACGATTTGCAATTCATCGCGGCTCACTTGGGCAACGGTTGCAGCGCGGCCGCCATCCGCGACGGCCGCAGTGTCGACACCACCATGGGCTTGACCCCGCTGGAAGGGTTGGTGATGGGAACGCGGAGTGGCGACGTCGACCCGAGCCTGCCCTACATCCTGCACGGGTTGAACGGCGTGGACCTTCCCGCCATCAACGACACCCTCAACAAAAAGAGCGGCCTGCTTGGTTTGTCCGGCGTCAGTTCCGACCTGCGCCAAGTGCGCAACGCCATCGGCCACGGCAACCGGCGGGCGCAATTGGCGTTCGACGTCTTCTGCTTCCGGCTGGCGCGGGCCATCCTGGCGCTTACGGCCGGTTTGTCGCGGGTGGACGCCGTCGTGTTCACCGGCGGCATCGGCGAGCACAGCCCGGAAGTGCGCGCGGACGTGCTACGACGCCTCACGCTTTTCGGGAGCGTCGTGGATGACGGTCTGAATGGCTCGCACGGCGCAGCGGCGGACGGCCGGATCACCCGGGCGGGCGTTCCGGCGTACGTGATCCCCACCAACGAAGAGTTGACCATCGCGCGAGAGACGGCCGCCCTGGTGGGCTGAAACCCTCCGGTTCGCTACGAGTTTCCGGTCGTCCTGTCCCGTCCCTCTCCTATCAATGAAGCCGACGTTTTTCCTCGCACCCGTAGGCCGCTCCCTTGGTTTGACCACCGTCACGCTCGGCGCGTTGCAAGCCTTGGACCGCGAGGGAATCAAGGTCGGGTTTTTCAAACCGCTCAGCCACGAGATTGAACATGCGCCAGACCGCTCCGTCCATTTTGCCCAGCTCTTGACCCAGCGGCGACCGGCCGAACCGATCGCCTTCGCCGCGGCCGTGCGTCGCTTGGCCGAAGGTTCCACGGCAGACGACGCCCTCGTGCTGGTCGAAGGGCTTTCGCCATCGCCGAGCGAAGGGGAAGTCACCGCCGTCAACCAAATGCTCGTGGCTGCCTTGGACGCGCGCGTGTTGATGGTGATCTCGGCGCACGGCAAAACCGTGGAGGAAGTCGACGAAGGACTTGAATACGGCGCGAAGGGGTACGGCGGTTTGGAACGCGTGGCCGGGGTGGTCTTAAACCGGTGCTCCGAAGGGTTTGCCGACCGGTACCGTCGCGAAAGCCGCGTGCTTGGCCGCACCGAGCTGGTGGCCGCCGTGCCGCAACGGGAGGCGTTGCTCCTGCCGCGGACGCTCGACGTGCAGCGCCATCTGGATGCGGAGATCCTGCAGCCCGGCGAATTGACCCAGCGCCGGGTGAAATCGACGGCGCTGCTGGCCCGCACGGTGCCCAACCTGCTGCACACGCTGACGCCTGGCGCGATGCTGCTGACGCCGGCCGACCGCAACGACGTGATCCTCGCCGTGGCCTTGGGTGCGCTCAACCGGGTGCCTTTGGCCGGGTTGATCCTCACCGGCGACACCGCGGTCGATGAGCGGATCATCGCCTTGTGCCAACCGGCCTTCGACACCGGGTTACCCCTGTTGCGGGTGATGACCAACTCCTACGACACCGCCACGGCGCTCTACCAACTCTCTCCGGAGGTGCCCGTGGACGACGTCGAGCGCATCCGCGAGGCGACCGGCCACACGGCCGGCGTCATTGGCGCCACTTGGTTTGTGGCCCAAAGCCGGAAAAAGCTCGAGACGCGCCTGTCGCCGGCCGCGTTTCTGCACCGGCTCACCGAAACGGCGCGGGCCCTGCATCAACGGATCGTGCTGCCGGAAGGCAACGAGCCGCGCACGGTCCGGGCGGCGGTGGCCTGCGTCAGCCGCGGCATCGCGCGCTGCGTGCTGCTCGGCGACGCCGCCGAGATCGCGGCGGTCGCCAAAGGCCTGGACCTCACGCTGCCGTCCGATCTGGAGATCCTGAATCCGAGCGAGATCCGGCCCCGCTACGTGGGGCCGCTGTTCGAGGCGCGCCGTCACAAAGGTCTTTCCCGCGAGATGGCGGCGAGCCAACTGGAGGACCATGTGGTGCTTGGCACGATGATGCTGGCGCTTGGTGAGGTGGATGGGTTGGTTTCCGGCGCGGTGCACTCGACCGCCAACACCATCCGGCCGGCGTTGCAGATCATCAAAACCAAGGGAGGCGCCAAGACGGTGTCATCCATCTTTTTCATGTGCCTGCCCGAACAGGTGCTGGTCTACGGCGAGTGCGCCGGGGTTCCTGACCCAGACGCGGCGACCCTGGCCGACATCGCGCTGCAAAGCGCGGCGTCGGCCGAGGCGTTCGGCATCGAGCCGCGCGTGGCGATGCTTTCTTACTCGACGGGCACGTCGGGTTCGGGCGCCGACGTGGAGAAGGTGCGCGAAGCCACCACCCTGGCGCGCACACGTCGGCCGGAGCTGCTCATCGACGGCCCGCTGCAATACGACGCGGCGTTCATCCCCGAAGTCGCCAGAGCCAAAGCCCCCGACAGCCCGGTCGCGGGTCGCGCCACGGTTTTCATTTTCCCCGACCTGAACACGGGCAACACGACCTACAAGGCGGTGCAGCGCAGCGCAAACGTGGTGAGCATCGGTCCCATGTTGCAGGGTCTGCGACGGCCGGTGAACGACTTATCCCGCGGCGCCTTGGTGGACGACATCATCTACACCATCGCCCTAACGGCGGTGCAGGCGGGACGGGGAACCGAGCGGGAGCGGTGACGGTAGGGCGTTAACCCCCAACCTGCCGGCAGCGCGGCCGTGGTTCTTGAAGCCCCGCAGGTTGGAGGGTGCCGGTGCGGAACGACCCTGACGGCACCTTGGTGTGGTTTGCGGCCCGGCTCAAACCGCCCGGCTTCCTCCACCTCTGAAGGCCGCCCTTGCTGCCGGCCGGGTTTTCGCCCCACCGGGTCGCCCGCGAGTTCCGTCTTCTCCCCAACCCGGAGCTCGCAACTCTCAGCGCCGAAGTGGTCATCACCCCCTACCACCTAAAACACCACGGCGGCGACCGCCGACGCGAGGATCATGCCCACGCCGACCTCCGCAGCCGTGTGTCGGGCTAAAACGACGCGGGACCACCCGAGCAGGAGGCTGAACGCCAGTAGACCGATCGCCAAGGCCGGCGCCGCACGCCAAAACGCGCCGGCCGTCAGCGTGGCGATGCCGACGTGCATGGATGGTTTCAGCCAACGGTTGCAGACCCAACCGGCTCCCAGCAGAAGCATCGCGCCAAGGCAGCCTTTCACAAAGACATCCGCTTGCGCAGTCGCCCAGAGGATGAACGTGGTGAACCCGAGCAGGATCAAACCGACCGTAAAGAGTCGCGGCCGATCTTTACGGGCCGACACATCTAGATCGCTCCACTCGCCGCGCTGTACCTTGCGTCCGATGTACACGGAGGCGGGCGCCAAACACCCTAAAACGAGTGTGCAGACACCCCTTAAGGCGCCGGCTACGCCGAAAGCGTGCGAAGCTGCGGCCAGCAGCACGACTGGCGGTAGCAGAAAGGGGTGTCCAATGATCGACAGCGCCACGGCCAACCGGCGCGCAAGGAGAGATCCGGGCGCGGTGCGTGATTGAGCCAAGCCGTCGTGCGTTAAGCCGTCGTGCGTGATGCCACCGCCGCGGTGGGTTGCGCGACGCGCCCGTCCAACTGTTTGCAGGTACGGACGATCATCCAAAGCATCCCCCCGAGGATAGACCCGATGGTGCCAAGCATGAAAAGCACGCTGGCAGAAAACCCGAGACTGATGCCGCTGAGTCCACCGTCGCCCGCCACGCTGACGGGCTCTTTACAACCCGGGCACGCCATCGCCGAAGGCAAGGCGGCGAGCAAAAACGCCGTCACTGTCCAGAAAAGCCGCACCATGCGTTCACTCTCCGGACTTTTTGCCGGAGCGCAAGAGGTTACCGGCGTCGTTGAGCACCCTGGCCACGGCGTCGGGTTCCACGCCCGCGTAACGCGCACGGACTTGGCTCTGGTCATCGACCAAGCACCAAGCCCCTGCTTCGACGAGCGCTTGCGCATTCCCATCTGACGAGCCCACACCAGCCCCTTGGAAAAGTTGGCGGAGAGCTCCCCGCACCGCCTCGTGCCCGCCAGTCGCGAACGTCCAACGCTCTGAGCCTTCGTATTTTTGGCGGAGCCGGCGCAAGGCCGGAGGGTTTGCTGGGTCCAAGTCTGCCACGACCGACACAAGACGCAGCCGCTGACTCCTTCGGAAATTCTGGTCCAATTCGGTGAAACGGCTGAGCAGCGTAGGGCTGGCACCCACGGCTTGGCTGAGCACGACTTGCACGACGGTCACATGGCCGAGCAATGCCTCCGTCGTATAAGCGCGGCCGTCCTGATCGGTCAGGACGAAAGGCCCAATCGCACCCAAAGCTGGCAATGGTGGGTCAGAGACTTCTCCGTTTTTCGGGCGCCAACTCCAAAGCAGCCCCAGGACGGAGGCGCACAGCGCCAATAGGCAACCTGCAAGGAGCAAGCGCGAGCGATGAACCCCGTCTGTCACCGCGGGCCGTAGCCTCATCGCGGCCCCACCTCGACCCGCCAACCACGGGCGCTCAAAGGATGTAAAGGATCGTAAAAAGAAAGACCCACACGATGTCCACGAAATGCCAATACAAGCTGCTGCATTCCATGAAGGCGTGCTTCTCCGGCGTCGTCAGACCCAACGCGGCACGGGCGGTCACGATCAACAGCATGAGTGCACCGATCGCCACGTGCACCCCGTGAAACCCCGTGAGCACGAAGAAACTCGAACCCATGATCCCGGCCGTGTTAAACCAGAACCCTTCGTGGTAGAGGTTCGTCCACTCTCGAACTTGGTTGCCCAAGAACAGCCCCCCCAAAATCACCGTCGCTAGGAGAAGCAGCCGCCCACCTTTCTGACCCCGTAACAACCGCACCTCGCCAAAGTGGAGGGTGAATGAGCTACCCAACAACATCGCCGTGGCCACAGACGTCTGCAGGATGGTGGCAGGATTTTTGAGCGCTTCGGGCATGCGCCAGCCAGCCCCAGCCCCAGACCGCAGGACGATGTACCCGCAAATCAAGCCGGCAAACAGCATCGCTTCCGAAGCCAAGAACGTGAGCATGCCGAAACGGACCAAGTTAGGGCCCGGCTGCGGGATTGGCGAAAGGTGGTCGGCGGTAAGGGCGTCGGCTTGCATGATGGTCAAAGTTGGTGAGTAATTGCGACTTTCCAAAGCAGGGTGACCATGGTGAGCAGCAAGGCAAAAATACCGAGTCCCAACAGTAGCAACCGATTTTTTCGGCGCAGATCGTCGTTCATCAGAAGCGCGTGAAGACCAGGGCGCCCAAGGTGATCGGCAGGTAGACAATGGAGGCGATAAACAAGCGCCGCGCCGACCGTTCTGTGCCGGTCAGGGCAAACCGAAACGCCATCCAGAAAAAGTAAGCCCCGGTGGCTAAGGCGAACGGGAGGTACAAGGCCGTGGTCAAGCGCAAGGCCGCCGGCAACAAGCTCACGGAAACCAAGCCCATGGTGTAAAGCAGCGCCTGCCTGCCGCTGAAAGCGCAATCGGGGTCGCGCCCGCTGAGCATGACGAAGCCGGCAGACCGGTAATCCTCACGGTAGAGCCACGAGATCGCCAGAAAATGGGGCATTTGCCACAGGAAGAGGATGGCGAACAAGATCCAGCTTTCAAAGCTGGCCTCGCCGCGCACGGCAGTCCAACCAATCACCGGCGGCAATGCCCCAGGGATGGCGCCAACGATTGTGTTGAGCGTGGTAACCCGCTTGAGCGGCGTGTAAGCGAAAAGGTAGGTCACCACCGTCAACGCCGTCAACAGCCCGGTCAGCACGTTGGTCGCCAAACTGTTGTAAATGATGCCGGCGGCGGCGCAAGCCGCGCCGATGAAGAGCCCGTCGTCGAGGTTGATCCGCCGGGAGGGCAACGGCCGATTCCGGGTGCGCTTCATGCGCCCGTCCAACTCAACCTCGAAGACTTGGTTGAGGGCGGCCGCACCCGCGGCGGCCAAGGCCGTGCCGCAGAGGGTATGAAAGAGGTAGAGATAATTCATCTCCCCGTGCCACGCGAGGAGGAAACCCATCAAAGTAGTGATCAGGACGAGGAAGGTCAGGCGAGTCTTAACCAATTCACTCAAGTCGCTGAGGAATTGGCGGGCCTGCGCCCCGCGCGACGGGAGCGAAGATGCCGGGGGTCGTTTGTGCAGCACGGTGCTCATGCGTGCGCCGGCTGCGGCCGCTGGGTGACTGGGGTTGAAGGGACGTTTGCCTTCGTCCGCGTCAGGCGAAAAAGCAGGGTAGTGAAGAGCACACCCGTGACCAGGGTCAAGGCACCTAACAACACATGGCCGGTGGCCACATCAGCAGCTTTGTTGGACAGGACGGTCCAAGCCCCCAGCCCGAATTGCCCGATGACCAGCGCCAACCATGACCCCGCAAAAGCCCGGACGACGGGCGGCAAGCCGTCTTGCCGCCAAGCCGCCGCCGCGATGGACGCGATCCCGATCACCACCGCGACTGCCCAGACGCGGTGCACCCACTGTAGCGCGATCAAGCCCGCCGTCGTCGGCGGCTCAGCCGTCCGTGCGGCGTTGATGCCGTCCACCACCGACGGCGACACTGGTGGCAGCAGACCGCCATACACCGTCGGAAAATCGTGGATCGCCAGACCGGCGTGAGAGTGACGCATGGCGGCGCCCAAGACCAGTTGCACGAAGACCATCCCGGTCACCGCCAAGGCCGCTCCGCGAAAGACCCCCAACCGCCGATCAGCGAAAGGCGCCTCATCACGGGACCAGAGCCGCGACGTGACGAGCGCGATCACCGCCGCCAACGACACGAAACTCTGCGCCAAGCAACCGTGAAACAAGCCAAGCAGGTCGTTGTGCTGCGTCACCCGCAAACCGCCAAGCACCCCTTGCAAGATCACGGCGCCCACCGCGCAAAGCGCCAGCGTCTTGACCCAACGCCGCCTTTCGACCGCGAAAGTCAGGGCGCAAAAAACCAACGTCAGCAACCCCACCAAGCTCGCCAAGAGCCGATGCGTGTGCTCAAAGAACACGCCCCCGACCCAATGCGAGACCGGGAACAGAAACATGTTATAACCGAAACTGTTGGGCCAGTCCGGCACAGTCATGCCCGCTTCGTGGCTGGTCACCAAACCGCCGCTGCAGATCAGCGCTACGCTAGCCGTCGCCAGCCCTACCGCGCAGACATGCAACAACCTTTGGGACCAGCCGTACGCTTGCATCGCGAAAAGGTTCAGTGTGGCATCAAGCGGGCCGTCTCTGGCGCCGGTTGGTTTTGCGGCAGGTAATCTTCGTCAAGGCCCGGAACGCTGTATTCGTAGGGGCCGTGGTACACGGTCGGGGTCGTCTCAAAGTTGCCATGCCCCGGCGGCGAAGAGACCGTCCACTCCAGGGTGGTCGCGTGCCACGGGTTTTTGGGCGCCTTCGGGCCTTTGAACATGCTGTAGAAGAAGTTGATGAAGAATGGGATCGTGGACAGACCGAGGGCGAACGCGCTCAAGCTGATCAGGACGTTGATCGGCTGTGAATTCCGCAGGTGATCGTACTGCGTCGGATCTGCGATCCGACGCATCATCCCGTTTAACCCGAGGTTGTGCATCGGGAAGAACGTCAGGTTGAAGAACGTAAACGTGAGCAAGAAATGCACCTTGCCCCAGAACTCGTTCATCATGCGGCCGAACATCTTCGGGTACCAGAAGTAGATCGCGCCGAAGATGCCGAACAGGCTGCCGCCGAAGAGCACGTAATGGATGTGAGCGACGATGAAGTACGTGTGGTGGAGAAAAAGGTCCACCGGGGTCGACGCCATGTAGATGCCGCTCAAGCCGCCGATGACGAACATTGAGACGAAGGCCAGCGCGAAACACATCGGCGTCTTAAACCGGATGGAGCCGCGCCAGACCGTCCCTAGCCAGTTGAAGGTCTTGATGGCGGAAGGGACGGCGATAACCATCGTCGAGAAGGAGAAAGTCGCCGACAACATCAGGTTCATGCCGCTGACGAACATGTGGTGACCCCACACCACAAACCCCAAAAGGCCAATCGCGATTAACGAGAAAACCATCGCCTTATAGCCGAAAATGGGCTTGCGCGAGAAGACCGGCAGGATCTCCGAGACCAACCCCATGGCCGGCAGGATCATGATATAGACCTCCGGATGCCCGAAGAACCAGAACAGGTGCTGCCAGAGCAGCGGTTGGCCGTAGTTGGTGGCTGAAAAGAAGGTCGTACCAAAATTCAGGTCGAAAAAGAGCAGGGCGGCCGCCGCGGAGAGCACCGGTACGGCAAGCAGGAGCAGGAACGCCGTCACCAGCAGCGCCCAGACTGCCAAGGGCAACCGGAACATCTTCATGCCCGGAGCGCGCATGTTGATGATCGTCGTGATGTAGTTGGCCGCTCCAGCGATCGAGGCCAAGCCGTTTATGAAGAGGCCCACGCACCAGAGGCTCTGGCCCACCTGGGTGCCATTGTAAGCGCCCACGGCCGAGAGCGGCGCGTAGGAAGTCCAACCCGATGCCGGAAAGCCGGTGGGCGCGAAGAAACTCGACAGGAGAACGACTCCGGAGAGCAAGAACAACCAGAAGGAGAGCGCGTTGAAGAACGGGAACGCCATGTCCCCCGCCCCGATCTTGAGCGGGACTAAGAAATTGCCAAACACGCCGATCAACAGCGGCATCACCACCAGGAAGACCATGACGGTGGCGTGCATGGTAAACAGGGCGTTGTAACCGCCCGGCTGGAAGGCGCCGGCGTCGGTCACCAACCACCGTGGGAGAAGCTTGCCGATCACCGGCACCGGCACGCCTGGGAATGCCAATTGGTAGCGGACCCCCATGGCCAGCAGGCCCCCAACGATTAGGAAGAAAAGGCTGGTGAAAAGGTACTGGATCCCGATGGTTTTGTGGTCTTCCGACCAGATGTACTTTCGGAAGAAGGAAAGCTGGTGAGGGTGCGCGTGGGCGTGCTCATGAGCCCCCACGGCGTGGAAGGTTTCGGCGGGATTGTCAATGGTCTGGGCCATAGGCAAAGGGAATGGAAACTACGGGTTGGCAGCGTACACCGGATTCTGCGGCGCCGAAAGCGCCACCACCGCGGTCTTATCATGAAACCACTTATCGTATTCTTCCTGCGAAACGACTTGGATGGCGGCTTTCATGTTGTAATGACCGGATCCGCACAACTGGTTGCAGGCAAGTTGGTACGAACCGATTTTGGTCGGCACAAACCAGACCCAATCGATGGTGCGGCCAGGGACCGCGTCTTGGTAGATCCGGAACTCCGGGACGTAAAAGGCGTGGATCACGTCTTTCGAGTTCAGTCGGATACGGACAGGCTTGTTCACCGGCAACTCCAACACCGACGAAGTGAAGTTGTCCTTCGAGGCCGGGTCGTCTCTGTCGTTCGCGAAAAGATTTTCGTTGGTCAGCAGCTTGACGTCCGTGCGACCCAGCTTGCCGTCCGCGCCGGGGTATTGGAAGCCGAACGCAAATTGGTACCCCGTCACCCCCACTTCCAAAGCATCGGCGGGCGGCTCAGAATGGATCACGTCCCACCAGAGGTGGTTGCCGTAACCCCAGAGCCCGATGAAAATCATGGTGGGAATGGCCGTCCAGATGAACTCCAGGCGGTTGTTACCATGGCTGTAGGTCGCCTTCACCCCGGGGCGCGCGCGGTATTTGATCTGTAAATACACTTTGACGACCTGGGTCAGCACGAAGACCAGCGTCGTCAGCCAGAAGATGAAGTGCAACAGGCCGTCGATGTCTTTGCCCGCGCGACTGGCCACGTTGGGCAGCCACCAAAGGCCACTCGTGCGCGGCTCGGCTGACGCCGTAGCCGCCCCTCCGGCGAGCAGCAGGAGCATCAAGCAGAAAGGATATAATTGGCGAAGTCGAGACTTCATAAGGTACGCGACGAAACCACGTTGGGAAAAGTACACGCGGCTGGGGTTTTGTCACCCCGACTACTTGGCCGGGGCAGGCGACGGAGCCGCCGGATTGGGCGCGTTGGCGGCGGGCTTATTTGCCGCCGTCTGGGTGGCGCCTTTGGTCACATCCTGCGGCGAGATCTTCTGTAACTCCGCCATCGTCCACTGGTCTTTGCGGTCCTTGATGCCATCGCGGATACCTTTGACGGCGTCGGCCGTGATCGGCGAGGCGTTGTTGCCCCAATCCGAACGGATGTAGGTGAGGATGGCCGCAAATTGCTCGTCCGTGTACTGGGCTTCCCACGCCTGCATCGCGTTGTTGTACGTCTGGCCTTTGACCTGCACCGGGCCTTGCAGCCCTTTGAGGACGATCGAAACCAAGCGGTTCGTCGCATCGCTCGTCACCCATTCCGAACCCGCCAAGGGCGGGAATTGTCCTGCCACACCTTGACCATTGCCTTGGTGGCAAGTGATGCAGTTCGCGGAAAAGAGTTTCCGACCGACTTCTTTGGGGTCGGGCGCCGCGGCCGCCCCACCCGCCACCACGCCGTACTTTGGTTGAAAGTCGAACACCCCGACGCTGAACCCGCCGCTGTAGGTGAAGAGGTAGGCACCCGCCCAAAACACCGCGACGGCCACCGTCGCGAGCAGCCAAGGCGGCACCGGCGCATTTCCGGCTACGGCACTCTCCGGCCGCGTGGGCTTGGACGACCCGGCGGCGTTCTTGTCAGAAGGCACGGCACTCATTCCTTGGGCTCCGGTGCTTCGGGCAACGGGTAATCGCGTTTCAAAGCCATCAGGTACGCCACCAAAACTTTGGCATCGTTGGTCGGAACCACTTCGTAACCCGGCGCCGGGGCATGCGCGCCGTTGAGCGCAAGCGCGTCCTGCGACGGTTGGCCAGCGATTTTGCGAACGCGGAACAGCCACGGGTACGCGGGCATGCCGGCGCCTTGACCAATGGATCCCGGATCGTAGAGCAGCCGGTAATACCATGTCGGGTCTTTCTGCCGCACGCCCAAGTTGCTTAGGTCCTGACCGAAACGGCTCTGGCCAAGAAACAGATCGCCCTCATTCAGGTAGTCCCGAGCCACGGTACGCCGCGCGCCCCATTTCCGGTCAATGTCACCGCCCTGGTTCTTGTCGCGCACGTACTGGGAATGGCAATAGACGCAGCCGTTGGCCGCGTAGACGCGGACGCCTTCCACGGCCGTGCCCGGTAACCCGGGCGGGGTTACCTCCTTGGTGGTGGGGTCTTGGTCGGGCTTCAACTCGGCGAAAGCCACGTACGGATAATAAACCATGCCGATCCAGCCGAGCAGGAACGCTCCGAATAGGCCGAAGAAGTAGGGAGTAAAGCGTTTCACGCGAGGGTCGTCTCCTCGGCAGGGGTGGCGGTCGGCGGCAGGTCACCGGCGGGACGCGCGACGCCAGCAACCGGTTGGCGCCGCCGGCCGACGTGTAACGCCAGGGCCAAAGTTAGGGACACCGCAAACGTCACATAAGAAACGAACAGGATGCCGACCGCCAACACCTGCAGCAGCAGGAACGGTTCGAGGATGTTGAGGATCGCGGTGAACTCGATCTTCGGATCGGCCATGCCGTACCCCTGCAGCAAGCCGCCGACCAGTTGAGCGAGCGCCAGCAGGCCCAACCCGATGGTCGAAGCCCAGAACTGGATGCGGATCAGCCCCGGCGAGAGCCAACGCCGGTCCAACAGGACAGGTACCAAGTGATAAATTGCGCCGATAAGGGCGAAGGTGACGAACCCCGCGACCAAAAGGGTGAAACGCCCGCTTGCCGCCATCGTGAAGTGGAAGATGGCGTCCACGGTGCGAAACGAACCTAACGCCGTACCAAACGTCGCTAAAACGAACCCAAAAAAGCCAACGACGACGAACCGAAGTGGAAGATCGCCCGCGAGGTGCCCGTACCGCCCGCGCAACGTCTGGTGCACGTTGGCGAAATGCGCCAACACCGGGATGATCAGGAGGACGTTGGCGACGATGGTGACGGTCTGCATCCAGGCCGGGAACGGGCCACCCAGGTAAAGCGTCAAACCCGCCCACACGGCCAGGGCCGTGTATCCCCAAAACCCGATCTGGGCGAGGCGCAGGCTGTACATCGGGCGTTCCGCACCTTCGGGCACCAAGGCGTACGTGGCAGCCAAGCCCAAGGGCACCAGCCAAAGTGCGTAGATCCCGTTGACGTACCAAGAATGAATGGCGGCCTGGGCTGGTCCGCCCGTGCGCCAAAGGTTCACCAGGACTTCGCCGGTCGTGAAAATCCAAACGAAGAAGATGAGGGCGGCCAAGAGATGCCAGATCGGGATGAACCGGACCTCGTTTCGGTAAGCCCAAAACTCCGTCAACAACCAAACCGCCAGCAAGCTCGCGGCCAGCAGGAACCCGAGGGCGATCGACGGGTGGATGTCCAAGAGTTCGCGCCCAGTCCCGCCGCCGCCCAAGACGTGCCAGAGCCCCAAGCTGAGGCAGAGGTTCCAAACCAACCCGGAGACAAGGACTAAGACACCGGCCCGCCAGGAA